>CAOWNX010000038.1 GCA_948552115.1 uncultured Bacilli bacterium | reverse complement strand
ATGCTATAACACAATCTACTTGAGGTAAATCTAAATCTTCAAAATTACTTTCTAAAAAAGTCAACCTAGAATAATACTTTTTAGGTAATCTAGAATAAAAATAATCTGGTTCTAATAATTGATCAATGGCTAATACTTTTTTCCCATGTTTAACAAGATAAACACTATCACTACCACTTCCACATCCAAAATCAATAACTGTTTGAAAAACAAAATTGTGATTTGCATAAATCGTTAAATAATTTGGTTGACTCTTTTTGGTACTTTCTTGATAATTCTTCCAATTCATATAACACCTACAAAACTATTTTTTTAATTTAGAAACCCCAAGTTTTTCTCCCATTTGAACCGAAGTTTCTTTTCCCATTTTAGTATTATCAAAAAAATATTCCGAAATTTGAACAGCATCCTTTTCTAATAATAAAATAATCGTGCTTCCTCCATAAAGAAACATACCTTTTTCTTCTCCTTTAGAAAAGTTATAGTTCTCATGTAAATTTTTAATTTTACCTACTAACATAGCCCCAACTTCCATTTGAAAAACATCTTTAAAACGATTAGTATGTAACGTCGTATATTCACGACTATTCTCACAAAAAACCGGAATACTTTCTAATGCAATTGGACGCACCGTATGTAATTTACCTGGAATAAACACATTTTTTTCATGAGTTCCAGAATCAATATAACAATAACGATGATAATGGTTCACACAAAGTCGAAATACCAAACAAATTCCATTGCGATATTTATTTACCAACTCCTCATTTTGTATTAAGGAGAAAAGTGTATAATGGCTTTGTTTCACTGGTAATATCAAATCTTCTTTTATCTTATACGCACTTAATAGCCCATCACAAGGAGAAATAAATACATTCTTACTATAATCAATTGGACGTAATTCCTCTTTTATCTTACGACAAAAAAAATCATTAAAACTTTGAAAAGAATCACTATAATATTCCTCCAAATTAATATGATGTTTTCTTACAAAAGAAGAAATAAGTAATTTTGAAAAATGAGAATCTAAAATTTTTCCAGCAAAAAAAGAAACAATTCTACTAGATAATAATTTTAACAAAAAACGACCAATTATAGTTTGATATAAAAACTTTAAAAATTTACTTTCTTGAGAAGTTTCCAACAAAAAATCACCTTTCCATTAAAAAACACAAT
This sequence comes from uncultured Bacilli bacterium, assembly GCA_948552115.1. Classification (GTDB taxonomy): domain Bacteria; phylum Bacillota_I; class Bacilli_A; order RF39; family UBA660; genus MGBC162267. The sequence continues at coordinate 5,555 of CAOWNX010000038.1, read as the reverse complement.
AAAACAAAAAGAAGAAAAACTCAACCATTCCCAAAAGCGCAATGATCAAAAGTCCTTTCCATTGAGGTTTCTTAACGGAAAACTTCAAAATAAATGCAAATCCAACTATAATCATAGTAATAAAATAAACGATTGCTAGTTCCAGAGAAAAGATTTTTGAAATCATAAAAACCATAGGAAAAACAACACTAGATGAGGTAACAGGTAATCCTACAAAATAACTACGAGAACCAGTTTCTTGCTTCTGACGTTCCTCCTCTGTCACATTATAATATGCAAGACGAATTAAAGCTGCCAAAAGATAAAAAATTAAAATAACAACAGAACCATAAAAAATTACATGTCCAACTATACTTTCATTACAAAATTCTTGAAAAAAAACTGACTGCTTTAACAAACAAAATCCAACACAAGAAGGCAACACTCCAAAAGCAACCAAATCTGCCAAAGAATCAATTTGAATACCAAACTTTTTTGCTAAATCTGTTCGATTCCTTTTTAAAGATGCAATCTTTCCATCAAACGCATCAAAAAAACCACTTAACATTATACATAAAACTCCATAAACTGAATTCCCTTGTATGGTAAAAAAAATACCAATTACAGAAGAAACCAAAGACAAATAAGTAAACAAAACTGTATAATCATAAACACCTATCATATAACTCAACTCCTATAACTAAGGTTTTATTTTCTTATGAATTATATCAAAAATTCGACCTGTAGCAAATTTATCAGATAAATAAATACCGATTTCTACAACAACAATTCCAGCGAGAATATCCCAAAAAACGTGTTGCTTCACAAATACAGTAGACAAACAAACCATAAAAGAAAAAACAAATGTAACATATTTATACCACCAAGGAACACGTTTCATAAAAAACGAACATCGAAATAACAAATAGCTTTCTAAACAATGAATCGAAGGAAACAAATTTACTGGCTGATCAAAAAAATAAACAATTTTTGTTAAAAAATCAAAAATTCCTGTGCCTGTTATCTCTGGCCTTATCATTGTAGTTGGAAAAACAAAAAAAAGTAGAAGACAACATAATTTAGCAATAATTTCAGCAGATAAAAATCGAAAACAAAATTCTCTACTTTCTCGAGCAATAAGTATGAATCCTATAATCCATTGAAAATATGCCAAAAGATAAAAAATGATAAATACAGGAAAAAAAGGAAGAAAATCATCAATAAAAGAAGAAATATTATAATGCACAAACGAATTCGTAATAAGTTTTGAAAAATTATAAGTAATAAAGTTTATAATTAATACTAAAATTAATGGAATATATGCATAATTTGGAAGATACGAGCAAATTTCTTTTTTCATATCCAATACCTCTTCAAATAATTCTCTTCATTTCTATCTCATTATAACACAAAAATAGCAAAAAAAAGTTACACTTTTGTAAGAAATCATAATGTAACAATTCACATACTCTTATTTACTAAAAATCTTTCTACAAATCAGAAATGCTCTTCATATTTTTCAACAAATCAATAATCTTTAAAGTGCAATTTCATACATTCAATTAAAACAATTATTATTTCTCCAATGAATTTATATGTAAACAAAAAAGGTTATAATGATAACATTACAACCAAAAAATTAAATTTTTTATTATAAATAGAAACATTTTTATTTTAAAATCTGAGTTGTATCGCATCAATTGGACGACCATAAATTCCAGCATATCCATTCGACCCATCATGATATCCAGAAACCCAATCTAGCCAATCTCCACCATTAACATGAACACGATAATTAATGGAATAAGAAGAATCCATAGTATCAATTTGAATACCATCAATTGCATTTCCAAGATTACCAGCATAATCATTTCTATTTTGAACCCAAGGAAGCCATTGTTTTTTTACCATATCATGTACTCTTACACGAAATTTATCCACATATACTGCATCAATATTATATCCAAAATTACCTGCATATTCTCTACTTCCAATTTCAACCTCAGGATTCCAACTATACCTCTTATCATGACTTTTATAATAAATACTTACGGGATTCGGCAAGGAACTACCTGGCAATTCTTTCGTCAAATATGGAGTAGGATCAACCCTTTGATTATTAAGAAATACTTCAAAATGCAAATGTCTTGCAGTACTATTTCCACTATTCCCCATCACACCAAGATAAGTATTTGCTTTAACATATTGACCTTTACTTACTTGAATAGTATTTTTCAACAAATGGGCATATCTAGTTTTGTTTCCATTACCATGATCAATTTCTATATAATTGCCATAAGAAGATGTTCCTACACTTCCTTGATTATTATCATAACCATTTACTACAACCCGCACTGTACCTGCACTATGTGAATATACTTTATTTTCTTCTTCATTACGTGATTTTAATAAATCAACACCTGTATGCTTACCACCATAAGGATTCATGCGATTAATACGACTACTTGCACGATTTATGACCTTATCTATAACTAACATTTTTTCCCTCCTTTCTTTTACTCTATACTATGTCAAAACTTATCAATTGAAATATTATATATGTCTAGTTTTCAATTAAGTTCCAAAAAATCTTTTTTCTTGTAAAAAAAATCTACGAATAAAATCAATTAACAACTTATCCTTTGGCACAAAGCATCATTTTCCATATTCGGTACTTTATATTTTCTTTTGTAACATTAAACTACCTTTGTCTCAATTTATACTTCATTTTATATTTGAGTTCTGAACTAAAAATTGTTAATATTTCTAATTGTTGATTTAAAACAAATATTTTAATTGGAGTATCAATCAACTTAATGTAATAGTATTATTCTAATATATCCCTACTTAAATTTTATTTTGGATAATGAAAACTATAAGTAAGCTTAATGCTTTTGTCTAATTTTCTTTTTCTATTGAAGTTTTAACAAAATTAAAAAGCACTGCAATCTTTAATTACAATACTTTTCTCACAATTCCCATTCATTTTTCAATTTTTCTTAACATTTCTTCTAAATATAAGGAGTTTCCAAATCTAAAATTACTTTCAAAAATATTTTCTTTTCTAATCATACCTGCAAAATCATATCACCCTTCAAAATAGATACTTATGAATTTGCTGTAATCCTTTTGTAGTACCTATTTCAACGTCATGAATAATCCACTTGAAAATAATTTTTTTGTTTTTTCTAAAATCTTTTTATCTATATCGTTCATAGTGTTTACTTCATATAAAGCCACTATTTCTACAATATGAGCAACCTTACTGTGATAACTCTTGCTTAATATTTTTAAGTAGAATTGCAAACTGTTTTATCATAATAGACATTGTTCTATTATATAAAAACAAGTTTTTCTTATTAAAATTATCTTGTTTCCTTTAATCATTGCATCTACTTTATGCAGCTCTATAAAACTAATATTAGTATCACTTAAGCTAATCCTTGCCTAAATTCAAACACAGCTTTATTAAAACTACATGCAATTCTAATTCTCCTGATTTTATAAATTTTAGACAAATATCTCCATTTTTTAGTAAAAACAAAAACCGTGAGTTTTCCTTTTATTTCCACGGCTTTTTACATATTTTAACTCCACTCTTTGGAGTGTATTTGCATTTGGCACGTGGTAAGAAGGGCTTTCCAAACTTTTATTTTTACCTTATTACCTCTCTAAAACGCACTATTTTAGTGAGTGTGCCGGCTGTTTCTAACACACTCATTATATCACTTTTTCTTCTCTATAACAACCATTGTTGGTAAGAATTATATCAGAACCCTCTTCAAGATATTCTTGATAATCTCCCACAAGCTCTAACCATAAGATATTGTCTTTTTCAACAGCTCGATTACTTTTAATGCTTATCATCTTAAATACTTCATTATAAGCTATATCTAAATAATCGCCCTTATTAGTATCAACAACTCTTATATTATACTTTTCTTTAAGTACATTTATATAATCATCTGCTTTTTTTCTACTATCAAACTCAGCAACACTAAAATCTTGCCCAGTAGTATCTTTTACGATTTCATCAAGCATATTCTTTTGCTCTAATTCAAATAATTTTTTAAATTTATTTCGTTTTAGCTTTAATTCTTCTATTTTAATTCTAGGGTCTTTTTCACCTTTAACGTGATACTTCTTTATTTTTATAGTATCTATATAAGTACTAATAAAATCTCGCTTTCCCTCATATTCTAATGAATTCCATAAAAATTCAAGTAGATAGCAATTAGTTTTATTAAACCTATTTTCTATTAACATAGTATCTAAAGCATACCTAATCGTATTATCAATTTTACCAGTATTTAATTTTCTAGATGTTTCTTTATCCAATACTATATAATCTTTTTCAAGTAGTAAATAGAACCCAAGATATTTTGATAATACTTCTATAAGTTCACTTTCCAAGTAATCTTCTCTAAAGTAAGTTTTACAGTCCTTACATTTATAATAAAGATACTCTGTACCATTAGCTTTTTTTGTTCCATTGCAAGCCATAATTCTACCACACTTAGGACATAATAACTTCTGCATAAATAAATATTGTTTAGCTCTATAATAGTTATGAATATTCTTTTGTATGTTTTCTTGGCATTGGTAAAATATATCTTCTTCTATTATTTTAGGAACAATATCAACTATTTCTACGGTTTCTTTATTTTCAACGTTTCTTCGATATTCATAAGTACCTATATAATATTTTCCATTTAAGATTTTTGAAATTGAACTATCAGTCCAAGCACGATACTTTATTTTTTCTTCTCCTGTTTCTTTATCGGTTTTCTTACTAGATATTACTTTTGGATATTTCTTTTTTAAAATAGTAGATATTTGAAAGTAAGTTTTTCCATTTAAGCACAAATCAAAAATTTCTCTAACTATTTTTGCTCCAGTTTCATCGATAACCCACTTTTTAGTGCTTTTCCCATCTATAATTTCTTTTTTATAACCAAGAGGAGGTTTACCACCAAAATTTCCTTTATTAACAGCACTTTCTACACCTATAAGAGTTCTTTCAACAATTAGCTCTCTTTCAAATTGAGCGAATATACCTAACATACGTGCAAACATCATTCCAGAGGCTTCAGAAGTATTTATTTTCTCACAAAGTAATTCTATACCACAGTTATATTTCTTAATTTCATTAAAGAAATTCTCAAAATCACTTATGCTACGACTAATTCTATCTAATTTGAAAGCTACAATGCAATTAAATTTCCCTTTTTTCATCTCTTTTATCATTTGTTGATATTGAGGTCGATTTTCAGTTGATTTTCCACTTATACCAGCTTCTTTATAAATCTTGAAAACTGTATAGCCATTATACTCACAATAAGCTTTTAATCTTTTTTCCTGTTCTTCTAAACTATGACCCTCTCTAGCTTGGTCTAAAGTGCTTACTCTAGTATAAATAGCTACGATTTTTTTATCACTATTCATAATTTAATCGCTTCCTTTCGATTTTAAAATTACTTTCCCTAGAATTCTATCACTACCATAATAAAACTTATCATCTTCTTTAGCATTTAATAATTCTATATCCTTATTAGATACCAAAGGTACAATAAAGG
>CAOWNX010000037.1 GCA_948552115.1 uncultured Bacilli bacterium | reverse complement strand
ATAAAAATGCTTTTCAAAGTATTCAAAATATTAATTCTAATTATAGTTATAAATTTGTTACTTCTCGAGTAAAAGATGCTAGTGATGTGTTGTTACAGATTCCAATGAATTTATTAAAATCGGATGATATTGCTATTTTGCTTCAGGCAGATAAACATTCTCAAATTACAATTATTGAACGTGCGATGAAGTATGCTCGAATTTTCGCAATGGATACGGAAGAAGCTTTGGAATATAAAAATCATATTATTGCTAATGCTTTGATTACTATATTATATAGTTCTGAGACAACGGATAAAAAGAAGGATGAAATTTTTAGTATTATTAACACTTGTCATACTAAAGAATTTAATTTAGATACGGAGATTCCAGGTGTTGGTTATACGCGAAGTTTTTCGGAATGTTTTCAAATTGATTCTCGTGGAAAGTTTGGAGAAGAGGTTTTGATTACAGAATATATTTTACGTTATATTAAAGAAGGTTTGGAAGAGTATCAGGAGTCTTTGGAAGTTGTTTATTCGTTGAATGATTTTTCTAAGGCTTTGGATTTTACTTTAATTAGTGAAGGATTTCAACAAAATAAAAATTTATGGGATGATGCACAACTTTTGAAGGTACGGTTACATTCTATTTTGCATAGTCCTGTTGGTAAGATGTTTGTGGGAGAACGATATGTTTCTCCAGCTCAATTTGTAACAGAATTGGTTACAAATCACAATCGTAAAGCTCAAATTATTAATATTAATTTGGAAGGTCTTGATGATGCACTATCCAAGTCACTCGTTAAAGTTGTTTCTCGAATTTTATTTGATTTTGCGAAAGATAATGCAACACAAATGACGATTCCATTTCATTTATTTTTGGAAGAAGCTCATCGTTATATTCAAAAGGATAATGATGTTTTCTTGCTTGGTTATAATATTTTTGAAAGAATTGCAAAAGAAGGAAGAAAATACGGAGTTTTGTTAGCTATTATTTCTCAAAGACCAATGGAAATTAGTGAAACTGTGGTATCTCAGTGCTCTAACTTTTTGATTTTTAAAATGACTCATCCAAAGGATATTAAGTATATTGAAGAAATGCTTCCTAATATTAGTCAAGATGTTATAGAAAAAATGAAAATTTTACAACCAGGTACTTGTGTGGCATTTGGAACTGCATTTAAAATTCCGATGATTGTAAAACTTGACATGCCAAATCCTGCTCCTTATTCTGCAAGTTGTGATGTTTCTACTTGTTGGGATATCGCATCAAATCGTTTTTCAAACGAAAATTCGAATGTGGTAAGTTCTAATGAAACAAGTGTCGGAGTATCTTCTTATAATGAAGGTGTAGATGTTTCTGATATTCCGAATTCGATGGAAGAATTGTAATTTTTCGGGAAATTATTGATATTTTCTTGCATTTTGCATTGGTGTGTGCTAAATTATACCTAGCAGACACGGGAACGTGTTTTTATTTTGAAAAATTTTGAGGTGAAAAAATGGCAAAGGAAAAAGAAATTTTAGAAGAACAAGAAAGAACTGTGGAAAAGAAAGAAAAAAAAGTGAAGAAAAAGAAATCGAAAAAAGAGAAAAAAGCTAGTTATTTAAAAGAAGTGCGTACTGAAATGAAAAAGGTTACTTTTCCAGGGGTTAAGAGTGTTATGAAGTATACCTTAGCAACGATTTTATTTTGTGGCTTTGTTGTTGTGTTCTTTTTATTATTAAATTTGTTATTATCTGTAGTAAAGGGGATGTTTTAGATGGAAAAGTTATGGTATGTCGTAAATACTTATAGTGGGCATGAAGAGAGTGTAAAAGAAAAACTTTTAATGCGTACAGAGTCTATGGGAATGCAAGATTATATTTATCGTGTGATCGTTCCAGAGACTACAGAAATTGAAATTAAAGATGGTGTAAAAAAAGAAAAAAAGAAGAAGATGTTTCCTGGTTATGTACTTGTTGAAATGGTTATGAGTGATGAAGCTTGGTATGTTGTTCGTAATACTCCAGGTGTTACAGGATTTATCGGATCCAGTGGAAAAGGTGCAAAGCCTACTCCATTGTTACCTCAAGAAATCGATCGAATTTTGGCTAATATGGGTATGAGTCGAATGGATTTGGAAAGTGAAATGGCTGTTGGAGATAAAGTTAATATTGTTGATGGACCATTTAAAGGTATGATGGGTACTGTAGATACCATTGATTTAGAAAATAATCGTTTGAGTGTTTTGATTGATTTGTTTGGTCAAGAAACTCCAGTTGAAGTTGAGTTATATCAAGTAAATAAAATAGGGTAAAAGTCTTTTTATGAAGGCTTTTTTCTTTTCTTTTAAAAAGTGGTTAAAAAAATATGCGTTTTGTTGATTTTTGATGAGGTACAGGTTTCAGAACGTTTTATTACTTCTTTAGAATATTTTTGTGAAAATGGAGCTGGTTCTTTGTCTGGAGTTAAACTGAATTGTTTTCCATCCTCTTTCCCCGTTGGAAAGGTGCAAATGAAATATATGTTTTTGTGAGTTTTTTGAAGCTTGTGGTAATGTGAAATTGATTTTGGAAATAAAAAATCATTTTATCTTCATACTCTTATGGATATTGATTTACATAAAAAAGCTTTATTATTTTATAAATATTATTTAATTGTTTGGTATACCAGAGTTTGTCTTTAATTTTGTTCATAACCATTGTAATGCTGTAAGTTTTGAACGAGATTCTTTAAAGAATATTGTAGATATGTATTTAAGTGATATGAATAAATACAAAATGTGTAAAATCGAACAAGTTTAAATTTTAATATGGAAAAGTATCATCCTAAATATGGTATTCTTTTTAGTACAAAAAATTTTGGATTTAAAAATAATATTTTTTGTTCCGTTGTATGCCGTTTTTGTATTGAAAAACAGAAATGATTTTTCTTGTCAAAGTATAGTTTTTGTGCTAATATCAATAGTGCGATTATATATTTTTATAAGAGCCCTTAAGTGGAAGGGAAAGTGCGGACTTGCCCATACCACTTACACGTGAAGAAAAATAATAGGAGGTGTCTTTCGTGGCAAAAGAAGTCGTAAAAAGAATAAAATTACAAATCGAAGCAGGAAAAGCTACACCAGCTCCACCCGTTGGAACTTGTTTAGGACCTGCAGGAATTAATATTCAAGAATTTTGTCAAAAGTTCAATGATGCAACTCGCGATAAAATGGGAGATGTAGTTCCTTGTGAAATCAATGTTTATGAAGATCGAACTTTTGATTTTGTATTAAAAACTCCACCTGCTGGATTCTTACTTAAAAAAGCTGCTAAAATTCAAAAAGGAAGTAAAAAAGGAGCAAATGAAATTGTTGCTACTATTTCCATTGATGATTTAAGACAAATTGCAGAGACAAAATTACCAGATTTAAATGCTTATACCGTAGAAGAAGCTATGAACATTATAGAAGGTACGGCAAGAAATATGGGAATTGCTGTTAAAGGATTAAATGATCAAGAATTGGCAGAACAAGCAAAAGAAGCTAAAAAAGAAGAAGCAGAAAGAGAAAAAAGAGAAGAAGAATTAGCTGAAATGGAAGCTTCTGCACAAGATAGTAATGTAGAAGTTGAAGTTATCGGTAAAGATAAAGAAACAGAAGAAGAATAATTTTAATATTTGAAAAATAAGTCCGCTAATAAACCACAGTTAGGAGGAAAAAATGAAAAAGTTTAGTAAAAAATATGTGGAAGCTTCTAAGAAGATAGAAAAAAATAAAGAATATTCTTTAGAAGAAGCAATCAAATTAGTAAAGGAAACATCAATTACTAAATTTGATGGATCTGTTGATTTTGCAATGAAGTTAAATGTTGATCCGAAAAAAGCAGATCAACAATTGCGTGGATCTTTTGTGTTACCTCATGGAACAGGAAAAACAAAACGTATTTTAGTTATTGCAAAAGGAGCACAAGCTGAAGAAGCAAAAAAAGCTGGAGCAGATTATGTTGGAGATGTAGAACTGATTGAAAAAATTCAAAAAGAGAATTGGTTCGATTATGATGTTATTGTTGCAACTCCAGATATGATGCCTCATTTAGGAAAAATTGGTAAAATTTTAGGACCTAAAGGTTTAATGCCAAATCCTAAAACAAATACGGTTACACCAAATCCTGCGAAAGCAGTTATGGATATTCAAAAGGGTATGGTTGAGTTCCGTACAGATCAATATGGAAATATTCATGGTATTATTGGTAAAACATCATTTGATGATGTGAAGTTGAAAGAAAATATGGAGTATGTAGTATCTACGATTTCTAAATTGAAACCATCTACAGTGAAGGGTAAATTTATTCAAAATATTAGTTTATCTGCAACAATGGGTCCTGGTATTCAAATCGATAAGAATTCTTTTGACATTTAATCATATATTTAATATAATACGTACTAGAAAAGCAATGAACCCAAAGACAGTAGGGGGTAATACCTTAATCATCCTACCGAGGGACACTTAAAAGTAAGTAATTTTTAAGCTTGTCCAAATAGGGGATAAGCTTTTTTAGATGTAAAAGGAGGAGAATATGGCAAGTTCGAAAGTTTTAGAAGCTAAGAAAGAAACTGTATCTGAAATTTTAGATTATATTAAGTCTAGTGAAAGTGTTATTTTATTTCAATATCAAGGACTTACTGTATCTGAACTTAGTGAACTTAGAAATAAGTTAAGAGAGACTGATGCAATTGTTAAAGTTTATAAAAATACTCTTTTAAAAAGAGCATTGGATGAACAAAACATTAGTTTTGAAGGTTTCTTAGAAGGTCCAAATGCAATTTTATTTGGTAAAAACTTATTAGAACCAATTAAAGTGATTTCTGATTTTGCGAAAGATCATGATAAACTTTCTATTCGTATTGGTATTATAAGTGGAAGTGTTGCAGATATTGCAACGATTCAAGATTATGCTAGCATACCATCTTATGAAGGATTACTTACAATGCTTTGTCGTGGTATGATGGAACATGTTAACAAACTCGCTATTGGTTTAAATCAATATGCAGAAAATTTAGAAAAATAAGAAAAGGAGAAATGAAAAATGGCTAAATTAACAAAAGAAGATTTTATTAGTGCTTTAAAAGAAATGACAATTCTTGAAGTAAAAGAATTAGTAGATGCAATGAAAGAGGAATTTGGAGTAAATCCTGATGCTGTAGCTGTAGCTGCTGCACCTGCTGCTGGTGCACAAGAAGAAAGTGCTGCAAAAACTGTAGTATTGAAGTCAGCTGGTGGAAACAAGATTGCTGTAATTAAATTATTAAAAGAAATTACTGGTCTTGGACTTGTTGAAGCAAAAGCGTTAGCTGATAATGGTGGAAATGTTAAAGAAAACGTTCCTGCTGATGAAGCAAATCAAATTAAAGCACAATTAGAAGAAGCTGGAGCAGAAATCGAACTAGCTTAATTGAAAAACTTTCTTTGGAAAGTTTTTTTCTTGCTTGTCATTCTTGATTCATAAATTCTTGCATGAGAAAAAACTTTTCGATATAATATATCTAATTGGAGGATATTATGAAAGATAAAGTAAAATTAGGAATTAAAATTGTATTTTTGGTATTCATTATTGCTTGGATGGGTATTGTAATTATGGATTATTTTAAAGCAAAAGGTGGCGATAATCCGCAATTCTGTATTAAAGAAGAATATCATGTTTATAATGAAAGTGGAAATTTAATTCGAGATTATAGTAAAAAAGAGTTTGATGCTCTTTCTGAAAATGAAAGAAATGAAATGTTGTATACTTATCAATGTACTGGTTTAGGGTATAAGTTCTTCCGTTATAAGAGAGAATTTAATGCCATTGAATTTGGACCATTCTTTACCAAAGAAAGACAAAGTGTAAACGACTAAAATTAGTTTGGGGTGGTTTTCTTGAAATTGAATCAACATGGGTGGAGCATGAAAGAAATGATTCTTTTGAGTTCCATTCTTTTTGCCTTTTTATTGTTAATTGTTTTTATGATTGCTCAAATTCAGGGTAGTTTTTCTAAGTCAGAAGTAGATGTCGAAATGTATGAAAATGTCGAGTGGAATGTTTTAAATTCTGCTATTGATTATTATGGAGAAAATTTTGATGGGGATGAAAATGTAAGAGTTACTACAAGTAAGTTAGTGAAAGATGGATATTTAGATTCTTCAATTTTGAAAGTTAATCAAGATACTTGTAGTGGATATGTGAAGTTTTCAAATGAAGATCCTCGTGTTTATATTCGTTGTGGAAAGTATAAAACGAAAGGGTATCAGGAGTAGGTTGTTTATGGATTTAAAGCAAATGCGTAAAATTAGCTTTATTTGGGGATTCTTTTTGGTTTCTCTTGTAGTTATTTTAACTGTTTTTTGTGTTATTTATAAATATAAGAGCAATGATTATAAGAAGCTTGAAGAAAATTTAGTAGAAGCATCAAAAAAGTATGTTGATGCTAAGTTTTTATATCCAGAAGGTTCTAATCAACTTCGTGTGTCTTTTTCAGAAATGAAGGAATATGGAGTTATTACTGATTTGAAAAAAGAAGATCAAGAATGTGATGGTTATGTGATTGTGAGTCATAATGGCACGGTTTTTGATTATGATGGGTATGTAAAGTGTCCAAATTATGAAACGAAGGGTTATCTAAATTACAGATAATCGTTTTTGGTAGATGTTATTAGGGTGGTAGAAAAAATTATTTAGTTTAATGAAAGAAGAACTTGATGCTTATAAGAATAATCGATGAATGATTGTTCTTTTTTTTGGCATAATTTTACTTTTGAAAATATTAATTTCCTAGATATAATTAGAAATGTGTGATAAACCTAGTGTTATAAACTAAAAAGTAAATATATTTTGG
>CAOWNX010000036.1 GCA_948552115.1 uncultured Bacilli bacterium | reverse complement strand
TTTTACTAAATAACATTGCATTAGAAATCGTCCCTAATAAAACCGATCGTTTAATTTTCCGTTTATGGTTACAGAATGACCCAGTAGAAAATCAATTAGAACTAACAGAAGGTTCTTTCAAAGGAAGATTAAAAATTCAAGCCTCTCCAGTAAAATAAACAATCCAAGAATCATTTGATTCTTTTTCTTTTGCTATTTTTTTGCTATAATAATTGCCATGGAAGTGATTACATGAACAATTTACTAGCAATATTACTAACATTAATCGTTGGATTAAGTTTTATAATCGGAATATTAATTACCAAATTCACTACAAAGAAAAAAGAATTGACGCTCTTTGCTACTGGTATGTCATTTGCAGTCATGCTAGGTATGATTATGATCGACATCATTCCAGAAATTGGAGAAAACATCAGAGAATATCCAAATAATGAAAAATGGTTAATAATCATTATTTTTACATTCATTGGTATGGGATTGTTAAAAGGATTAGATTCGCTAATACCTCATCATGATCACAATCATAAAGAACAAGAAAAAAATAAAAAAGAACACAATGACCATCTATTTCATATAGGATTTGTAACTTCTATCTCTCTAATTCTTCATAATATCTTAGAAGGAATTTCCATTTACATCACAGCAATTACAAACATGAACTTAGGACTCATGATGGCCCTCGCCGTTTCTCTCCATAACATTCCACTTGGAATTGAAATATCAGCTGGAATGAATGCAACAAAATCAAAAGAAAAAATAAAACGAATGATAATAACATTATTAATGCTATCGAGCTTTATTGGTGCATTTTTACTATTCCTGTTTAAAATAAAATTAAATTCATTTTTAATTTGTGCACTACTTTGTACTACATTTGGAATGTTAATTTATATCGCACTATTTGAATTGCTGAAAGAAATATGGTGTTATCGTAAAAATAAAGTAACATATTATGGAATACTCACTGGATTAGTCATTGGAATATTAATGGTGGTCTTATGATAGGACTCGCTTTAGAAGGCGGAGGAACCAAAGGATCTTATCAAATTGGAGCTTATTATGCGATGAAAGACTGCGGTTTAGAATTTGATGGATTTTGTGGTACCAGTATTGGTTCTTTCAATAGTGCCATGCTTGCTTGTGGAAAAGAAGAAGAATTACTAGAATTTTGGAAAAAAATAAATATTGCAGAATCCCTTGGATTCAATCCAGAATACATTGAAAAAATTAATCACCGAAAAATAGATTTTAAATTTGTTCAAATGACCATAAAAGGTGCCATGCGCATGTTAAAAAATCGCGGAGTAGAAACCGAAGGATTAGAAAAAATTTTAAAAGAGCATGTCAATGAAGAAGAGTTAAGAAACAGTAAAAAAGACTTTGGACTTTGTACAGTAAAAGTAAAAGAATTGAAACCAGTTTACCTTTTCAAAGAACAAATGAAACAAGGTTCTATCCACGATTATATCTTAGCAAGTTGCTTCTTGCCACTATTTCGGATGAAAAAAACTATCGATAATGAATATTATATTGATGGAGGATTTTATGATAATAGTCCAGTAAATATGTTAATTGACAAAGGATATACAAAAGTATATGTCGTTCGCTTAAACATAGGACTCAGCATTAACATCACAAGAAAACCCAAGAAAGACATTGATATCACTTACATCAAACCATCCAGAAGTGTAGGTGGAGTCTTAGAATTAAATGATGAAAAAGTTCATGATAATATCAACATGGGATATTATGACACTTTAAGAGTTTTACGAAATCTCGACGGATATGTTTACACATTCAAAAGAAAAAAAGAATCGTACTTCAACTGGATTATTCGCAAGATTGATGAACGAAAAATAAGAAGAGTCAAAAACTTCTTTCGTGTCAAAACCAATAAAGCAGCAATTATCAAATCGCTAGAATACATTATGGAAAAAGAAAAAATTTACTACTACCAAATCTATCGTCTTCCAAAAGTTCTTCATTACGTAAAAAAACATTATAAAAAATCACATTTTATATATGATTTTATAGGAGAATTAAAATTTTTGTAGTATACTAAAACAGTTAGGAGCGTGTAAATATGGGAAGAGCTTATGAAGTTAGAAAAGCAAGCATTCAAAAAACTGGAGCTGCCAAGGCAAAATTATATTCTACTTATGCCAAAGAAATTTACTTAGCAGCCAAAAAAGGAATTCCAGAAATAGAAAGTAACGTACTATTAAAACGCTTAGTAGAAAAAGCCAAAAAAGAACAAGTACCTGGAGATATCATTCATCGTGCCATTGAAAAAGCCAAAGGTGCAGGCGCAGAAGACTACGAAACCGTAATCTATGAAGGATTTGGACCAGGATCTTCAACTTTGATTATCAAAACATTAACGGATAACGTAAATCGTACCGTTGGTTTTGTAAGAGCAGCATTCAATAAAGTTCATAAATCACTTGGAGTTACCAATTCTGTTTCTTATAACTATGATTACTTAGCAATTATTAGTGTAAAAAGCGAACGAGAAGAAGAAATCTTTAATGCTTTAGTCGAAGAAGGAATTGATTTAATTGATTTTGAAAACGAAAATGGCGAGATTATTATTACAGTCAAACCAACTGAACACAACAAAGTAAAAGATGTCTTAGAAAAATTAATTCCAGATGTTACTTATGAACTCGACGAAGAAGGAATGTATCCAAAAGATAAAGTAACATTAACCGGGGAAGACTTAGAAACCTTCCAGAAATTATATAAAATGCTTGATGAAATAGAAGATGTAACCGAAATTTACCATAACGTAGATTTAGAATCTTAGAATAGAAAAAAAATTCTATTCTTTTTTTTTGATAAAAAGAATCTTTTTCATGAAAATTTCACAAATTTGTTATAATATTCCCAATGAGAGGTGATAATTTGAAAATTTTAGTATGTGATGATGAAAAACTAATTCGAGAAGTAATCAAAGAATATCTTCAATTAGAAGGATATGAAGTAATGGAAGCAGAAGATGGGAAAATAGCTTTAGAATTATCCAAAAACCAAGATTTCGACTTAATTATCATGGACATTATGATGCCCAAATTAGATGGTTACCAAACGGTAAAAGAATTAAAAAAAGAAAAAGATATTCCTGTGCTCATGTTATCTGCACGAGCTGAAGAATTTGATAAATTACTAGGATTTGAGCTTGGAATTGATGATTATGTTACCAAACCTTTTAGTCCCAAAGAACTCGTAGCCAGAATTAAAGCCATAACCAAAAGAAGTGATAAAAGCACAAACACCTATCAATTTGGAACTCTTTTACTAAATGATACAGCCCATGAAGTAACCATTGATTCCAAACCTGTTAACCTAACACCAAAAGAATACGAATTACTAAAATATTTTATGGATAACAAAAACATTGCATTATCAAGAGAACAACTACTTACAAACATATGGGGATACGATTTTTATGGCGATGACAGAACCGTTGATACCCATGTCAAAACGTTACGAAATAATTTAGGAAAATATCGAAACTGTATTACAACAATTCGCAAAATAGGATACAAATTTGAGTTTA
This sequence comes from uncultured Bacilli bacterium, assembly GCA_948552115.1. Classification (GTDB taxonomy): domain Bacteria; phylum Bacillota_I; class Bacilli_A; order RF39; family UBA660; genus MGBC162267. The sequence goes on along the minus strand of CAOWNX010000036.1, from coordinate 3,533 downwards.
AAGAGTAAAACCAATAGTATCACATTTAAAACCCTATTTTATTTAGTAACATTTAGCGCTTCTATTTTACTATTACTTTGGTTTTTTCAAGCCATTTACTTAAATATCTCTTATGAACACTTTCAAGTCAAAAACCTAAACAAAATTTCCAATACCATCAAAGAAGTAGAAAATGATTCCCTTGGAAGCTTACTTGAAGAAATCGCCTACAAAAATGAAGTATGTATCGAATATGTTTCGGCATATCAAACTTATAACTACAACACACGCATGATTGGTTGTGAACTCGGAAAAAATAATACAAGTATTATAAAATATCAAAAAGAAATCATTGAATCCGATAAAGAAATGCAAGCCATTCGCTTAGTAAACCAAGAATACAAAGCCAAAGCATATCTCTATGGAATAAAAAAAAGCGTTGGATACATCTTTATTTACACAACCTTAGAAGATTTAAGCAATGCTTCCGTTGTATTAAAAGGACAACTCATTTATTTAACTGTAATTGCCATTGTATTTGCATGTACTATAGCGTATTTTCTATCTCATAAAATTACCAAACCAATTTTAGAAATTACCAAAAAAGCAAAAAAATTAGGACAAGGAACCCATGATATCAAATTTGAACAAAATGGTATATTGGAAATTGATGAACTTGCAGAAAGCCTAAATGTTGCTCAAAAAGAGCTTTCTAAAACCGATGAACTAAGAAGAGACTTACTAGCAAACGTTTCTCACGATTTAAAAACGCCACTTACAATGATCAAAGCCTATGCTGAAATGATTCGAGATATTTCTTATAAAAACGATGAAAAAAGAGAGGAACATCTAAATATCATTATTTCGGAAACAGACCGCTTAAACATACTAGTAAATGATATTTTGTCATTATCAAAAATGCAAGCCGATGCCGATACCTTAAAAAAAGAAACGTTTGACATTACCAAAGAAATACAAGAAATTATAAAAAAATATGAAATTATTAAAGAAACCGAAAATTACAACTTTGTGATAGAAATGCCACCAGAGGCTTATATAAATGCAGATAAAAATAAAATTAATCAAGTAATTTATAATCTCATTAATAATGCAATCAACTATACAGGAAAAGATAAAACCGTAACCATACGAGTTATAGAAGAAAAAGGAAAATACACAATAGAAATTAGTGACACTGGAAAAGGAATCAAAGAAAGTGAAATTGATTTAATTTGGGATAAGTATTATAAAAACGAAAAAAATCATCAACGTAATATTGTTGGTACTGGAATTGGTTTATCTATTGTAAAAAAAATATTAGAAACTCATAACTTTGATTATGGCGTAAACAGCATCAAAGGAAAGGGTACAACATTCTATTTTAAAACCAAAAAAGCCAAGAAAAAAAAATAATGTAAAATTTTACCATTCTTTCACATTCACTTCACAGAAACTTCATAATTCTTTTGTATGATGTATACATCGAAAGGAGAGTGATAAAGTACTGTAAGCTACACGATATATTACGAATATATTAAAAACTCTATACAATATAAATAACATATAAACTCAAACTCACACTTTTGGAAAGAAGGAGCTATCTTCTTTCCTTTTTATTTTTAGAAATTGCAAATCAAAAAAATTTTGATTATAATAGAATAAAGAAAGAAGAATAAAATGAAAAAGAAACAAATGACAATGACGATGATTCTAAGTGGATTTTTAATTCTGTTGTTTTGTTTTTTTACTTTGAAAAATTGGCTAAACAAAGCAGAATTAAGCGAAGGCTATGAAGAAATAAATTTAAAAGAATTAGAAGTTTACAAAGAAAGTCCAAATCAAACGATTATAGAAATCAATGATCCTGAATTAGAATCAATTTCTATCCAAGATGGAAAACTGAAAATAAAATCCACAATGAAAGAGATAGAAAAAGAAATTCCTAACGAAACCATTACAAGTATTGTAAGTGATAGTCGTTGTGGCTATCAATTACGTTCCTACTTATATATTTTAACAAATAAAAATAATGTATATAAATCAGCTTTACTACGTGATGAAAAATCGAACATTTTATTGGAAGGATTTCAAGAAGAATGGAAAAAAATCTATGAAGGAAAAGAGAAAGAACAGATATCTTTAATTCAATTATCATCAAATATCAAATATACAACTTGTGGAGATAGTGATGTCTATTTAAAAATAAATGGAAAGGTAACGGATTTTTCTGGAAACCCTTATACTGAAGCAATACCAACAAAAACATTTTTGATTGGAGAAAATGGAACATTAAAATATAATTATGATGGAACCTTAGAATTTGAAACGGATGAAGGAAGAATAATGAAGGTAAAAAATAACGAAGGAAAAGAAATTAAAGCATTATTGATTGGAAACCTAAACGATACTACAGATTATCTATTAGATGAAGAGGAAAATGAATACATTTTAAAACGGGACTTATATACTGAAGTATATGAAAACAATGGTATATTAAACATAACAAACAAAAAGAAAATATTAAAAATTGGGAGACAAGAGTATAATTACGAAAAAAATGGGTTTCCTTATGAAATTATTTTTAAAAATAATGAAAAAAAGCAAATAATGATATCAAATGAATTTTATAGTAGATATGAAAAAATTAATTAAAGAAACATAAACATACAAGAAAAAAGGTGAAAAAATATGACAGATAAAATTACAACCTTTATCGTTGGACTTTTCGGCTCATGGGCTGGAACCGTAGTTGGAAAAAACATAATAGTATTTATTATTTCAATGATTCCAATATTAGAATTACGTGGAGGACTTTTAGCAGCAAGTATGCTAGGGCTTCCCATGTGGCAGAGTTATCTCATTTGTTTCATAGGTAATATCATTCCAATTCCATTTATCCTTTGGTTAATTAACCCGTTATTTCGTATTATGCGTGAGTGGCCAGTCATTGGAAAATTTATTACTTGGTGTGAAAAAAAAGCTGATTCTAAAAAAGATAAAATTGAAAAATTAAAATATTGGGGTTTATTCTTATTTGTAGGAATACCACTACCAGGAACAGGTGCTTGGACGGGATGTTTAATTGCAGCACTTTTAAATATGGATAAGAAAAAATCATTCCTTGCTGCAACCCTTGGAGTAATCACTGCAGGAATAATCATGTTAATAATATCATATGGAATTTTAGGAAGAGTGATATCATGACTACAATTTATTTTATAACCAATAATTATTTATTAGATAGTGAATTAAAATATTTTCGAAGAAAAAATGAAGAAGAAAAAAGATCCATGTGTCCTTTAAGTTTCAAAGGTGAAAAAAAAGCCAGAACTTACCAAAGTAAATACCATTTATTCTTCCAATTATATTTCTGCTATTGGAAGTGCAAAATATTTGAGTGAAGAGCTTAAGCTACCCATTTACGTTGATGAAAGACTACGTGAAAGAAAAGTAGGGGAGCTAGATGGGAATACCGAAGAGTATTTAGTAGAAATGCAAGAACAAGATATAGATTACAAATTTTACAATGGAGAATCGATTCACATGGTCCGTCA
>CAOWNX010000035.1 GCA_948552115.1 uncultured Bacilli bacterium | reverse complement strand
CATGAACGATTCCATTGGCATCAATATCAAATTTTACTTCGATTTGAGGAATTCCACGTGGTGCTGGTGGGATATCCATAAGTTGGAAGTTACCAAGGGTTTTGTTATCATTTGCCATTGGTCTTTCTCCTTGTAGTACATGAATATCTACTGCTGGTTGATTGTCGGCTGCAGTACTAAATACTTGACTTTTACTTGTTGGAATGGTTGTATTTCTTGGAATTAGAACAGTCATGACTCCACCAAGCGTTTCGATACCAAGAGAAAGCGGTGTTACATCAAGTAGTACTAGGTCATCTACTTCACCAGTTAATACTCCCCCTTGAATTGCTGCACCCATTGCGACAACTTCGTCTGGATTTACGCCTTTGTGAGGTTCACGACCCAATTCTTTTTTTACTAATTCTTGAATATATGGAATACGTGTTGATCCACCTACTAATATTACTTCATTGATATCACTGGCTTTTAATTTTGCATCCTTTAGTGCTTTTCTTACTGGTTCAAGCGTTGAATCAAACAAGTCGCGACATAAGTCTTCAAATTTGGCTTTGGATAATTCTAGTTCTAAGTGAACTGGTCCACCATCTTTTTGAGAGATAAATGGTAATGAAATTTGTGTTTTTGCCATTCCAGATAAGTCTTTTTTTGCTTTTTCTGCTGCATCTTTTAGTCGTTGCATGGCCATGTTATCTTTGGATAAATCAATTCCTTCTTGACTCTTAAATTCGTCAACTAGATAATCAATAATTCTTTGGTCAAAGTCGTCTCCACCTAATTTATTATTTCCAGCCGTTGATTTTACTTCGAATAGTCCGTCTCCAAGTTCTAGAATGGATACATCGAATGTTCCTCCACCTAAGTCATACACTAAGATGGTTTGTAGTTTTTCTTGTTTGTCTAATCCATAAGCAAGTGCTGCTGCGGTTGGTTCGTTGATGATACGTTTGACATCAAGTCCAGCAATTTTACCAGCATTTTTGGTTGCTTGTCTTTCGGCATCATTAAAATATGCAGGTACAGTAATGACTGCTTCTTTTACTGTTTCTCCTAGATAATTTTCCGCATCTTTTTTTAGTTTACTTAGAATTTTGGCACTAATTTCTTCTGGTGTCCATTTTTTACCATTGGCACTTACTTTTTCTTTGGTTCCCATCAATCTTTTGATTGATGCAATAGTGTTATTTACGTTCGTAACGGCTTGACGTTTTGCGCGTGCTCCTACTAATTCATCACTATCTTTGAATGCAACGACACTTGGAGTAGTTCTTTCTCCTTCGTCATTTACAATTACTTTTGGTTCTCCACCTTCTAACACTGAGACACAACTATTGGTTGTACCTAAGTCAATTCCTATTATTTTTCCCATATTTAATCACCTTTCTTATTAATCATTTACTTTGACCATCGCTGGTCTTATTACTTTATCTTTGTAAGTATATCCTTTTTGTAGACAATCGAGGACACATCCCGATTCTTTTTCTTCATCATGATCTGTTAAAACTGCTTCCATGTTGCTTGGATCAAAATCTTTACCAATGCATTCAATTTCTTTGATTTCACATTCTGTTAAAATGTTTTTTAAATTGCCATAGATCATTTTGAAACCACTTAAGAATTTACTTACTTCATCCTCTAAGTTTGCATCATCCATATTGATTGCTCGTTCAAAATTGTCAATGATTGGAAGAATTTTTTTGATAAATGTTTCTCCATCATATTTGAGTAGCCGAGACATTTCTTCGCTATTTCTTCGTTTGATGTTTTGAAGTTCGGCATTAATGCGCAATATCTTCTCATTTAGTTGAGCATTTTCTGTCTTTAATTTTTCAATTTCAACATCCTCTTTTTTCTTCTTTTTTTCTTTTTTCTTTGGAAGTTCTGGTTCTACTTTTGATTCTTTTTGGATTTCTTCTTTTGTCTCTTCCACTTCTAAGTTTTCTATTTTTTCTTCCATGTTATTCCTCGCTTTCTTCATTTAAGTGTTCATTTAGGTAGGATAAAAGTCCTACCACACGGTCATATTCCATCCGCTTTGGACCGATAATTGCAATGGTTCCTTCTTCTCCATGGTAGTGATATGTTGTTTTGATAACAGTTACATTAGGGTCAAATTCATTATCATTACCAATGTAGATATTGATTCCTTTGGAACCTTTTTTTTCTTCAATTTTTCGGATGAGGTCTTCGTCTTCAAATTTTGAGGCAATTTTTCGAATTTCTTCCACATTATCATATTCCGGTTTTTCAATTAATTTGTATTTTCCACTTAGGTGAATGTTTTCACTTACATTGGTTGCAAAATTTTGAAATGCTTCCATGAATATGTGATAAACGGATTCGTATTGTTCTATTCGTTTACTGATAATGGGTTTGATATCGTATTCTAGTCGCTCGCTTACTTCGTCAATTGGGACTCCAATTAGCATTTTGTTAATGATTTCGCTCGTTTTTACAAGCTCTTCCATTTTAACATGAGCTGGAATCACAAATTGTCTATTTTGGACGATTCCTTGATTGGTACATACCAAAGCTACAATTTTATTATCACTTAAAGGTATGATACTTACTTGTTGCAAATTATTTGTATGAGATTTTTTCCCTAACACGACACTTGTGTAATTGGTTAGTTCACTGATGATTTCTACGCACTGGTTGATTGTGTCAGAAAGTTGTAAGTCTTTGTTTTTAAAAATGGTTTGCAATTTTAAAACATCTTCTCCAGTTAATTCTTTTGGTTTCATCAAGTTTTCGACATAGTATCGATATCCTTTTTCACTTGGGATGCGTCCAGAAGATATATGGTTCTTTTCGAGAAGTCCTAATTCTTCTAACTCGGCCATTTCGTTACGAATGGTTGCACTAGAACAATTTAATTTTTCACAAAGAGATTTACTTCCAACTGGCTTTACATTTTTTATATAAGATTCTACTATTTCTTTTAATAGTTTTTGTTGGCGTCCTTCCATAAATCCTCCTAGCACCTATTCTATGCAAGTGCTAATATCATTATACAAAAAAATTAGCACTTGTCAATCATTAATGCTAAACTTTCTTTTTAAAATGTTTACAGAATGTAAATTTTTCCTCGGATTTATCGTGTTTTTTTCATTTCTTTTTCTTGGACTTTTTTTCTTTTGTTATATAATTATCTTGAGATGTATTTGATACGTTAGGTGTTTTTCCCTCGGTCCGTAAGGAAAGGGAGTGGTCCTATGAAAGGAACTTATGGAGTATTTTATTGCTCTAATAATTATCTTAGTCTTACTAGACAAAAGAGACAAGCCAAACAGAAGATTATAAAAAAGCGCCTACTCAGCATATGAATAGGTGCTACTCAAGTTTTTTGGACTGAGACACCTGACCTTGCAAATCAGATACATCTCTTTTTGTATGTCCTATAATATATTATACATTATTTTTGAATTTATGCAATTCTTATTCTGTTTCTTCTGGTAGTCTAATTTTTTTAAACCCACTTCTTCTAACTTTTCTTGATAACAATTAGCAAAACTTTCAAACATAAATTCATCATGAGTGATTAGATAAGAATCTAAAGATATTGCTGGAACGAAATGTTGTTTTTTCGTTTTAAATGTTTCTGTCATTTAGAATAGGATCTGTGATCAGTCCTATGATTTCGCTAAATTCATTTAAGTATTGAATTTCTTGTTTGGAAAAATAATAACCCATTCATTAAAAAACTTACATATGCCTATTTATTTGTCAAACTTCCTTTTTTCTTCCAAAAAAATGATAATACAAATATAAGAAACTACAGATTAAAACTAAAAAATAAAAACTAATTCCTCGTAATAATAACATGGATGATAAAGCAAATGTAGAGCCATAAATTAAGGTATGAATTTGAAATGTTAGTCCTTCCCCTATCATTACTCCACCAGGAGATGGGACGGAATCAATGGCAGAAGTAATAGCAATTTGAAATAATACAATTTGTAAATAGTTGTACTCTTGTAATCCAAAGGCACGATAGACAAAGTAGCTTACAGAAAATAAACAAATTCGTTGCAATAAAATGATAAAAAATAGTTTCCATAATAGTACTCGATTTTGTTTGATGAAGAAAGCATAACTGTGATATTCCGTAATGAGTGTTTCAGATTTTCTATCCAATGCTTCTTGTTTTTCTTTTTTAATAATGTGGGCTTTTTTTAAAAGTTTTACAACGCTTTTTATTATTTTACTCGGTAATTTTTTAGAAAATAGTAAACACGTAAAAAAAGAGATTGCTAGAATATTTAATCCCATGCCAAGAAACATGAGTGAATTAAATAGAATTCCATTTCCTAAAATACGTTTTGGAAATACGATAATAGAAATCAGTAAAAGTATCACAATTACTAATTTATATAAAATTGTATTAATAAAAATCGCTATTGTACTTTTTTCTAGTGGTATCCCGCTTTTACTCATATAATAGATTTCAGCTGGTTGTCCTCCGGTACTCGAAGGTGTTATCGCCGAAAAATAGATTTCTATCGCACAATAACAAAGAGAATGAAAAAAGCTGATGGGAGATTTTAGTGATTTCATAATTTTCTTTAAAAATAAGCTGCCAAATAACAGATAAAAGATTACGCATAAAAATGCTATAAATATATTTTGAGGATTACAATTTTTTAAGGAAGATAAAAATTCGGAAACTGGATATTTTGAAAATATAAAATAAAATGTTAAAAGAAATAATAAGAGAAATAATCCTAAGGATAGAACATGTTTTTTTAGTTGTTTCATATAATCATCTCTTTTTTATTTTATCATAATTCTTTTTTTCTATTTCTTACAAATTTGTAATTTCTCTTTGAATTAAAGTTTCATTTCTAAGTTGATTTTTTCTTCATCGGATTCAATTGCTTTGATGGCTTGTTCAAATAACTCTGTCAGGTCCATATTTAGCATTTCTGCTCCCGATTTAATAATTTCTCTATTGCATCCTCTCGCGAATGTTTTATCTTTGAATTTTTTCTTTAATGTGGAAACTTCCATTCCTTGGGCATTTTTGGAAGGTCTCATATTGATTAAGGACGCTATAATTCCAGCAAGTTCATCACAAGCATATAATACTTTTTCCATCTCATGTTCTGGTTTGATATCACTGCAAATATTATAACCATGGGAACAAACAGCATGGATAAAATTATCCTCTACTCCTTCTTGTTTCAGTAGTTCACTTGCTTTTTTACAATGTTCCATAGGATACATTTCATAATCCATATCATGTAAAAGTCCTACATTTCCCCAAAATTCTTCTTCATAATTTTTTATTCTCGCAAAATGTTTCATAATACTTTCTACCATTAAGGCATGTTTGATGTGATATTCTTCTTGATTATATTTTTTTAATATTTTGAAAGCTTGTTCTCTTGTCATATTGTTTCTCCTTTATATTTCTTCTATTTCATAATGAATTTTTTTCTCTTCCAATGATTTTATCATATCATCTGGTGTACGAAGTTTAGCTGTTTTAAATCCTTTGTAATATACCGTTTTTTTCTTTCCATTTTTTTGAAATACTTGAATAAATAAACTATAAGATAATTTATATTCTACTTCAAATGGATTATATTTAAATTTTACATAATCGATGTTGTCAATTGGAATTGGATATGGAATTCCAGTATTTAAAACCAAACAATCATTTTCATAAAAGAAAGCACCTGCATTTTTACGATTTTTGTATTTGCTTCGTTTCCAAAGGAAATAAACTAATATGAGAAATGGTGGAAGGTAAACTAAAATTATCATATAATTCCTCTTTTCTTTAGTTAATTTATCATATTTTTCTTCTTTTTAAAACCTCTAGTTTTTTTGTTATAATGTTTTTGGTGATAAAAAGTGAGAACAAGAATTGCAATTTTATCAGATATTCATGGTAATTTTGAAGCTTTGAAAGCGGTTTTGGAAAATATTGAAAGTCGAGGGATTGAAACGATTTATTGTTTGGGAGATATTGTTGGCAAAGGAATTCATGCCAAAGAATGTGTTCATTTAGTAAAAGACACATGTTCCCTTGTTATCAAAGGAAATTGGGATGATAATGTTTCTAGAAATTGGACCGAAGAAGAATTAAAAAAAGAAAATCCTTTATTTCGAAAGCGTATTTTGTGGAATCAAAGTCTTTTGGGAGAGGAAGAAAAAAAGTATTTGGCATCTTTGCCTTTAAGTCATGAATTTTATTTGAGTGGTTCTTTGGTTCGCATTTTTCATGCATCTCCCGACGCTTTGGTTCGCTGTATCAATGTGATTGATTCGATGAAAAACAAGGAAGTGTTATTTTGTCCTTCTTCTGCTACACTTAGTAATCAAGTGTGTGACATTGTTATTTTTGGGCATACCCATTCGCCTTTTTTAGATTCTCATATAAAAAATAAGACATTAATCAATCCAGGCAGTGTAGGAAATGCTCTTTCTCTTAGTATTCCATCGATTGAACATAGTAAAAATATTGAGACGACACGAGCAAGTTATCTTATTTTAGAAGGAAATTTGAATTGTCAAGAGTATCAAGATGATATTGCATTCCAATTTGTAAAAGTCCCCTATTCTATTTCTAAAGAATTAGAAGATAATCAAGATAACCTAGAAAAAGACAGCTATGCTTTAGAGCTTACTGATGCGTATTACCGTGATTATAAATCAACGAAAGAATACTACAAAAGTATAGGAATTGACATAGAAATCTTTTAGATTTCTTTCAGACTGTTGACAAATAAGTATAACAGTCTTTTCTTTTAGGAAAAAAAATTATATAATAAAAAAGCGAGTGAAAATGTCTCTATATTAACCAAAAAATGACATTGCCATCTCGCTTTTTATATGGAAATATGAGATAATATAAATGGTTAATATGGAGAGTGAAAAATATGGCAATGACAAAACAAGAATATAAAAATGATTGTATGATATTAAGTACATTAGAAGAATTAGTACCCAAGGAACATTTGGTAAGAAAAATAGATAACTGTATCGATTTTCGATTTATAGAAGATTTCGTGAAAGAGTTATATAGTATAGCAGGAAGACCAAGTATTCCACCAGTGGTACTTTTTAAATTGATATTTATAAATATTATATTTGGAATTAATTCAATGAGAAGAACATGTGAAGAATGCAAAGTGAATATAGCATATCGATGGTTTCTAGGGTTATCGATATATGATGAAATACCAAATTACTCCACATGGAGTCAA
>CAOWNX010000034.1 GCA_948552115.1 uncultured Bacilli bacterium | reverse complement strand
CTATGCATCGTTGCCTTGGTAGGCCATTACCCCACCAACAAGCTAATGCACCGCAGGCCCATCTTTATGCGAAGCTTTAAAGGCTTCTTTACTCCGTAGAGCACATTCGGTATTAGCAATCGTTTCCAACTGTTATCCCCAACATAAAGGTAGGTAACCCACGTGTTACTCACCCGTTTGCCACTCGAAGGGAATCCAAATCCAACTTTGTGCAAGCACTCCATCTTCATTGGGCCTTCTCGTTCGACTTGCATGTCTTAGGCATGCCGCCAGCGTTCATCCTGAGCCAGGATCAAACTCTCAATAAAAAGATATATTTCAATCTATTAAATTTCAGTTTATCCTAAGCTACTCAAATTGACTTTTTTACTTAGTTTTCAAAGATCATTTTCTCGCTTTTTCTCAAAAGCTGAAGTTAATATATCAAATCTTTTTTACATTGTCAATAAGTTTTTTTACATTTTTTTAACTTTTTCGACAAATCTATTTTTTTCAGCTAATTACTGATAAAACAGAGTAGATTTTCTATATTTGTGCTCCCTTTTGGGTAACACGTTTTACATTCTACACTAAAATATATGTAAATGCAATAGAAAAATTCACTTTTTTTTCACTTTTTTATATTTTTCATAAAATTTTACGACAATTCCGGGAGTAAATGGTCCTTTCTGACATTTTTTCAACTCAATCAACTGCCCCAATTCATAATGAACAATCGTATCTAACTCCTTAGAATAATGCATAATCTTCTTATGATATTTATATTCATTTCGGTCTAAAATGCGAAAGCCTCCATCAGGAAACACACGTAAATCCAAATCATAATCAATATATTTAATCGTATGATGATCAATAATATAAGGAGTAGCAATATTACAATAATAAAATAACCCTTGTCTTTTTAATTGTCCAATTACATTAAACCATCGCTTTTTATAAAAAAATAATACTGCAGGTTCTCGCGTACGATGACTTCTCCCATCATGTTCGGTAAGTTTTGTATGATCATTTGCCACAATTAAATATTCATCCGTAACCTCAAGCACAATTGCTTCATCATTCGTACAATCTAACAATCCATTATGTTTATAACACTCGATTTTAAGACGATCCCCTACTTTCAATTTATCCATATTATCACGTCTCTCTTTTCTCATTATACAAAAAAATAAAAAAAATAGGAATGCTTTTTCAAAAAACCTATTTTTCGTTTAAAATTTTCAATGCCTCTTTCAATTGAATATCTTCTACTTCTTGTCCATTGGTAGGCATTTCCATTTCAATATATACATCTGGAGTAATCCCAACCCCATCAATACAATCACCATTTGGTCTCATCCATCTAGCTGTCGTATATTTCACCATAGAGCCATCTTCTAAGCCCTTTGTTTGTTGTACCTTTCCTTTCCCATAACTAATATCTCCAACCAAAGTTGCACCATAACTATCTTTTAAAGCTGAAGCCAATATTTCTGATGCAGAAGCAGTAGCTTCATTAATCAAAACAACAATAGGATAAGTTCTTTTTTCATTCGTATCATCTTTATACACTTTAGTATCATTTTTTTCTGCCAAAGAATAGATTACTTTCCCCTTTTCCAAAAACATATTTAAAATTTCTGAAGTTTGAGAAAGATAGCCTCCAGTATTTCCTCTAACATCAATTACTAAAGAAGAAATATTTTCATTCTCCATTTCTTTCAAAGCATTACGAACTTGTTCTGCAACCGTATCGGAAAAAGTAAGTATTGACAAATAACCAATCGTCTTTTTTCCACCACGAACTAATTGATAATCAATTGCTGGAACAAACAAAGTCTTCAACTCCAATTCTACTTCAAACGTTTTTTCCTCCCTTAAAATTTCCAACTGAACTTTTCCTTCACATTTTTGAATCAAATCAGATATTTCGGTACTACTCTTTTCCCTAACATCTTCTTGATTCACCGATATAATTTTATCTCCTACCTTCAAGCCAGCATTTTGTGCAGGAGAATCATCAAATATTTTATAAATCTCATTTTGATCTACAATTTGCACTCCAATACCTTGATACTTACCAACTAACTTTTCTGCCAAAGCATCACTTTCTTGACGATTTAAATAATCCGTATAATCTTCTCCCAAATAATCAAACATTGCTTTAATTGCTTCATCAAGCATTCCTTTGGAATCAATATCCTGATAGTAATCCCCAACCAAGGAAGCATACACCTTTAAAAATTCCTTCAAATTTTCGTCTTGATTTAAATCTGCTCCACTAATATGACTCGTAATACGACTATTATTGTACATAATAACACCCGTAGTTAAACTAGTAAGTAAAGAAGTAATAATAACCAAAATAATTAGTTCCTTTAATTGAAAACCATTTTTTCTCAAATCATATCATCCCTTATTGTCGCTCTTATCATACCATAAAGAAAAGAAAAAAGAAAGAATTAGCTTACTTCTCTTTGGTTACTGCTAATTCTTTTTTTATTGATTCTTCGTCTTCCAGATACTTACTAATTTTTCCATTACTAATCTTTATTAAAGTAAGATCTTTAAATTTTAGTTCAGAAACTTTAGTAGCTTTACTATTACTCTGTCCATCTTTTCCAACATAATAAGATTGATTCCATTTATGATTCAAATCAACATGATAAACAGGTAAAGCCCCATCTTGCTTTTTCACATAATTCGAAGAAAGTGCCGAATAATAAACCGCTTGATTACTTGATTCATCATAAACCATAACATAATAATCTTTTTCTGGACGATTAAAAATCGTACCAACAACAGCCCGTTCTGAATTAATCGCACCCGTGGTATAATTTACTTCAAACAAACTCTTATCTAATATAAACATTTTACTAAAAATATATACACCAACTACAAAAACGATAATAACCCCTAAAACGATCAAAAAATGAATCATTTCCTTTTGTTCTTCTGTCTGATAACTAACTTTTTTCTTTTGCTTCTTCATAATTTCACCAAAACTATGATATCATTTTCGAAAGATTTTGTAAACTTTTTCAAAAACAAACCAAAAAATTATTATGTTCAAAAGAAATATCTCAAAAATTCAATTCTTTTTAAAAAAGAAATTTTCAAAGTTCAAACAGAGTTAAAAATAATAATTTTTCTTTCATTTCTTTTTCTAAAATTCCGAATTCTATCATAAATTACAAAATTTTAGAAAAAACTACCGATTTGGTAGTTCTTCATCATTTTTCATTTGAAACATTTCCACTAACTACACTAGAAGACTGATTCATATTCTTAGCAATATTTAGAATTTCTTCTGTAGTTAAATCATTTCCAGCCAAGTAATAACTAACTTGATTACTGGTCCAATAAAGTGAATTTTCACTTAAAGCAGCTATCGTATCATTCAGCATCAATGGATCTCCATAAACTGGTATAATTTCAAATTCATTACTAGCTACAGCAACTTCTTCAACTAACACAAAGTTTTTATCTCCACCAAAAGTTAATATAACTCGTTCCCCATTATCCGTATCTACTTTATCCTTTCCCGATAAATAAGTATTACTTGGAATATAAAGTGGATAAACAATATCCTCTAATACTCCCGTAGTTTTATCTTTCGAAGTTGTATTTTTTTCTGTACAATCTTCTTTCTTCGGATCGCAGGCTACATTTGGTTTACAGTCTTTATCTCCTTCTTTACATTCATTAGAATTCGTATTTGAATCATTCGAATTATTATTACCATTACTTGTTGCATTATTCGAATTAGATGTATTGTTATTTGGATTATCTTGAGGTTCTTTTACATAATCTTCTAATTTAAAATCAGAATCTGATAATCCAGCTTTTAAATCAATACTTCCCACATTTACTTTAATTTTAAGAGCATCACTCGAATTATAAACTTCTACTTTATTCAAATTCATATCCTTATCTAATGTAACTTTTTGATAAGATAAATCTGAATTATTTGGATAATTTACTTTCGATTTAATCACATATTTCGAATCAACCGTTTCCATACTTGTTTCTGCGTCTTTTTCTAAATCAGTAATAATTGCCTTTAATAAATAAGATTGACTACTATTGTTTGGCCATTCACTTTGAAACTTAAAACTCTTATTTAAACTTGGAGTTATTACATACACACCATCTTGATTTCTTAAAATAACTTGTTCATGATTATTTGTTTGATTCACTAATTTTACTTTATAGTAATTATCTTTCAAATAATTTGCTTCAACACTATAAGTAAACGTATCCTCATCACTATAAATCTCCATTGTTCCTTTTAACACATAACTCTTCGTATCATTGACACGACTCGAAAACTCTTTCACTACATCGACCGAAGATTTCTTTCCACAACCAGTAGTGAGAAGCAAAATCGTGCAACATAAACACAAAAACTTTTTCACTTTTTTTAAACATCTCCCTTTTCTAATAAACTATATTTGAAGGGGAAAAAAATATTCATGTATAAAACAAGAAAAAAAAGGAAAACTAAAACTAAAAGAAAGGACGGAATTTATGGAAATACTACATAAGACCTGTTTAATCTTTACGATTATTGGAGCGATTAACTGGGGACTCATAGGATTCTTCGATTTCAATTTAGTAACAACATTATTTCAAGAATCAAGTATAATTGTTAAAATTATTTACGATTTAGTTGGAATTTGTGGAATTATCAACATTATGTTGTTATTTAAACATTACACAGATAATCCTGTAAAATAAAACTACCAAAAAAAGGTAGTTTTTTAATACATTCCTATAATTTCTCTATTGTCACTCACATCGATAGATAACGCAGCAGGAGTTTTTGACAAACCAGGCATCGTCATAATATTTCCTAAATAAACCACAATAAACTCTGCTCCATTAGAAACATGCAAATCGCGAACTGTTACAACAAAATCTTTTGGAAATCCTAGCAGATCCTTCTGATCACTTAAAGAATATTGTGTTTTTGCGATACATATTGGATAATCTGAAAAAAAACGTTGATAAATTTTTAACTTTTCAAGAGCAACTTCCGAATATTGAACTTCTTTGGCATGAAACATTTTTTGACAAACCACATTAATTTTATCTACAAGTGGGAAAGAATTTTCATACAACAATGTTAACTTTGGAGTTTGAAAACGTAGCAACGTTTGAGCCAAAGAAAGAGCTCCTTTACCACCCTGTTCATATACTTCATTTACTACAAAATCTCGATTCTTCGATTGAACAAAATCTCGAACAATAGAAATTTCTTGCTCCGTATCCGTAAGATAACGATTTAACGTTACAACATAATCAACTCCAAAAAGTCCTAAATTACTCATATGAGCTTCTAAATTAGCCAAGCCTTTTTTCAAACATAGATCATTTTCTTCTAAAATTTCTGAAACGGCTACCCCACCATGATATTTCAAAGCTTTAATTGTTACAACCAAAACTACAGCAGTTGGTTTCAAATCATTTTTACGACACAAAATATCAAAAAATTTAAAACCACCCAAATCAAAACCAAAACCAGCTTCCGTAATAACAATAGAAGAAAGTTTTTTTGCTGTTTCAATTGCACGAATACTATTCACTCCTGGAGCAATATTAGCAAATGGTCCACCATGAATGAAAACTGGATTTCCTTCTAAAGTTTGTACCAAATTTGGATAAATAGCATCTTTCAAAAGTGTTAAAACAGACCCAGTTACTCCCAAATCTTTCACAGTAATAAAATCCCCATGAATATTTTGAGCCACAATAATTTTATCAATCCTTCTTCGTAAATCATTCCAATCTTTACTCATACAAAAAACAGCCATAATTTCACTTGCAGCAGTAATCGTAAAATGCTCAGTTCTAGCTACACCACTTGTTTTACCACCCACACCGACTTCTAAATTTCGTAAAACACGATCATTCATATCCATAGTTCGTTCAAAAAAAATCTTATCAGGATCAATTTCTAAAATATTTCCTTGATATAAATGGTTATCAATCATTGCACTAATTAAATTGTTAGCACTTGTAATCGCATGAAAATCTCCTGTAAAATGCAAATTAATATCCTCCATAGGAACAACTTGAGCATAACCTCCCCCAGTAGCTCCACCCTTCATTCCAAACACAGGACCCATAGAAGGCTCTCGAAGAGTCAACATTGATTCTTTTTGAAGCTGCCAAAACGCATCATGAAGACCAATTGCAACAGTTGTCTTTCCTTCTCCAAAAGGTGTTGGGTTAATACTAGTCACTAAAATTAAAGAACCCTCTTTCGAAGATGCAGAAACATCCTTTACCTTTGCTTTATCATTCCCATATAAAATAATATCTTTTTCGGATAAACCAATCTTTTTCGCAACTTCTCGAATATCTAACAAATCAGTTTGATGAGCAATATCAATATCTTTCAACATATAACCACCTTTCAAAAAATATATCACAAAAAAGAAAAAGAGGAAAGAAACCTCTTAATCTTGACTAATACTAATTTTAACCTTTGTACTTACCAAATAACTGACACGTGGATCATCATTTTCAAGACTAACATCTACCTCATAATCTCCCACTCCATACCCAGATAAATCCGTATATGCTAAAATATTATCGGCATTAATCGAATCGATTACCGATTGAACACCTTTTACTTGGACTGGAACATTAATAGAGCCAACTAAATTTGCTTTTAATCCATTTGCTAAATTTCGATAAGCAATATTATTAATTTCTAAAGTCTTTTGTTTTTCATCACCAAAACTTACAACTACTTTTGCATTTTCTTCACTAATATGACGTACTCCATTTGGTTTTGCAATGGTAACATTATAAGTTTTTGCACCATTATTTCCTTGATTTGTTACATCAATCGTTACTGGTACACTCTTAATCTCATCAATAATAGATTTTTCACCATAAATACTTATTGAATAACTATTTTTACCATTAATCGTAATCGCAGAAATCGATTTACCAGTAATTAAATCTCCAGTTGCTAACACTTTAATTGGTACAATCGTCGAATAAGTACCTAATGTAATTGATCCAGTAATCGTATTTGGAACAATCTCCACATTTGGCAATACCTCACCATTTGAATCGTACGCAACCATGCGAATATCCGAAATATCATAAGTTCCCGCATCCACAAACTTTTTATTACTTAAATCAATCAAAGCTTTTACTGTTGCAACCTTCTCCAGTGCATCATTACTCCCCTTAATAATTACTTCTGTTTTATCAAGTTCCACAGAATCCACACTAAGTTTCTCATCCAACTTATTTTCATTCAACAGTTCATAAGAAACATTATTCCAAATTTTACTTTCTTTTTTCTTAATGGTTACCGTTACATAAGAAGGATCTAATTTATAACTAATATTATCTACGGTTTGATTATAACTTAAAGGTACTTTAATCGAAGTCTCACTAGCTTCATAATCTGTTAAATCTAAAACCACATCATGGTCACCCAGTTGCTTTGCTAAATAAATAGAACTTTTTCTACCCGTTAAAATAATATCAACCGTATCTACTAAACCTTCCACCACATAAGC
>CAOWNX010000033.1:7602-7822 GCA_948552115.1 uncultured Bacilli bacterium | reverse complement strand
CAAAGCAAACTAGAACAAGAATTAAAACAAAAAGAAATCAATTTAGGAAAATTAGACATCTACTTAGACAATTTACTTCAAAACCTAAGTGAAAATTATAACATGACTTATGAAAAAGCAATTCGTGACTATCCGTTAGAAATAGAATATGAAACAGCAAAAAGCATGGTTGACAAATTAAAACAAGAAATTGCTGCACTTGGGACTGTAAATTTAGGAA
>CAOWNX010000033.1:0-7592 GCA_948552115.1 uncultured Bacilli bacterium | reverse complement strand
AGTATTGAAGAATATGAACGATTAAATACCAGATATATATTTTTAAATACCCAAAAAACTGATTTAGAAAAGAGTAGTCAAGAATTAAAAAAGGTCATTGAAGAAATGGATGAAATCATGATTCAAAAATTTGCAGACACCTTTGAATCCATCAAAAAAGAATTTACTTTAGTATTTAAAAAATTATTCAAAGGAGGAAATGGAGTTTTAAAATTAACAAATCCAGAAAACTTATTAGAAACCGGAATTGAAATTATAGCGGAGCCTCCAGGAAAAAAATTAAGCAATATTGCATTACTAAGTGGAGGAGAAAAAACACTAACCGCCATTTCCTTATTATTTGCAATCTTAAATGTCAAACCAGTTCCATTTTGCATCTTAGACGAAGTAGAAGCGGCACTAGATGAAGCAAATGTTGATACCTTTGGATCTTTTCTTCAAAGTAAAAAAGACAAAAGTGAATTCATACTAATTACCCATAAAAAAAGAACCATGGAATATGCAGACACCTTATACGGTATTACCATGCAAGAATCAGGAGTTAGTAAAATTGTCCGTGTCGAATTAGACGATTACCAAGAAAAATAACACAATAAAAAAAGGTTGCCTGAAATAAAAGACAATCTTTTTATTTTTAAATTTCTCTCATAAGTTGAGCATTCTTATAAGGGTCTTTTGGATCGATATGGTCTACAAATAAAATTCCATTCAAATGATCAATTTCATGTTGAAATGCAATAGCAACATCTTCTCGTACGCGTAATGTATAAGTATTACCATCGATATCTTGTGCTTCGATAGTCATACGAGCATGTCTAGGTACAATTCCTTCCGTATCTCGATTGATACTTAAACATCCTTCTCCTTCTCCAACATAAATAAGCTCTTCACTAAAACTCTTCACCTTTGGATTAATCACAACATAATTTCGAAACTCTCCATTCTCAAGTTCTTCCACAATGACAAAAATACGTTTTAAAACTCCTAGCTGAACAGCACTAAGTCCCCAACCAGCACGTAAATCATACTTTTCTCGTTCCTCTTCGATTTGACTTAACTTCAAATAAAGAAGCATATCTTCAATCATTTTTTTATCTTGATTCGATAGGGGAAAGGTGACCTCTTTACTAATTTTTCTCAGTCTCTTATCTTTTTCATCCAATATCTCTAATTTTGGTAATTGCATAAACATCCCCTCAACTTCAATGCTATTTTATCATAAATTTAAAAAAATGGAAGAAAAATAGCCAAAGAAAGTTTTTTACGTTATAATAAATGTAGGTGAAAAAAATGGAGTTAAGGGAATTACAAAGAAGAATCAAAACGGTTGATGACACGGATAAAAATATTGAAACGTATTTCTATAAATTAATCGAAGAAATTGGAGAATTATCTTCCACCATTCGCAAAAAAAGAAGAATGAAAGAAATCGGAAGTATCAAAGGTAGTGTCGAAGAAGAATTTTATGATGTATTATATTATTTAGTAGGACTTGCCAATATTTTTGAAGTAGATTTAGAAGAATGTGCCATATTAAAAGAAGAATTAAATGCTGTAAAATATCATCGAAAAAGTATCTATATGGAGGACAAATGATTAAATTAGTAGAATCAATAGAAGAAGCAAATGCCATAACACATGCTGGTTCCTTTCATGCAGACGACATCTTTTCTACGATTTTTTTATCAAAAATGAAAGATATTTATTTATATCGAACCAATAATTTAGAAGAAAATATCCAAGGTAAAATAATATATGACATTGGGCTAGGAGAATTTGATCATCATGGAGTCGATGCCAAAATAAGAGAAAATGGAATCAAATATTCTTCTTTCGGCTTATTATTTGAAAAATTTGGAAAAGACTATCTAAAAACCAAACAAGTAAAAGATTTGAACACTTGCTACGAAATGTTTTTACAGGAATTCATTTTACAAGTAGATGCCATTGACAATGGAATATTTCCCAAAAAAGAAACAACTTATAACCTATTAAGCCTTCCACAACTCATAGAACTCTTTAATCCAACATGGAAAGAAGAAAAAACAAGTAATGAGGCATTTGAAAGTGCATTGTTTGTGGGGGAAAAAATATTTAATCGAATCGAAACCCGAATTTTAGATAAAATGAAGGCAAAAGATATCATAGAACAAAAAATCAAACAAAGTCAAAATCACATTTTATTATTAGAACAATACATGCCTTATATGGATTTTGTATTAAATAGTAAAGAAGAGAGCGGAAAAAGCTTATACTATTGTATTTATCCTTCCAATCGAGGAGGATACAATATACAAGCTATTTTAAAATCAAAAGAAACCCATGAAAATCGTTTAAATTTTCCGAGCGAATGGGGTGGAAAAACCAAAGAAGAATTATATGAATTAACGCTAGTAGAAACATTTCGCTTTTGTCACATAGGATTATTTTTATGTGCTTGTGATACACTAGAAGATGCAAAGAAAATTGCCTACCTAGCGATCGAACAAAAAAAGAACTAAACTTAGTTCTTTTTTCAATTAGTTATTGTTATATCCGTTACCGCCGAAACTCCAGCCAGCACCAATAATGATAACAAGTAAAATAAATAAAACAATCCAGATAGCTGCTCCTACTCCATAACCAGAAGTATATCCAGCATATCCTGTATTACAACAAGGTTGTTGATATCCATAACCGTTGCCATAATATCCATTATTTCCGTAATAATACATATATTTTACCTCCTTTATGTATCTAATATAGTGTATTAAAAGAAGGGTGATTTTGACTCAATAAAATCATCAAAATTCTAAAATTAAAAATTGTCAAGAAAAAAGGCTCTTGTTTTCAATCGAAACATTCTATGATAAAATAAAAGTAGGTGAGGATATGAAAAATCTCATTAGTAAAATGGACAAACCACTACTAATTTTAACAATTATTTACTCCATTCTTGGGCTAATAATGATTTTGAGTGCCTCAAGTGTTTCTGCTGTATTACGCTATCAAGTACCATCATCTCATTTTTTTATTCGTCAAGCCCTTTTTATCTTGGCGTCGTTTTTCGTAGGATTTATTATCATTTTAAGAATACCAACCGAAAAATATAAATATTTTACACCGTTATTAATGATAGGAATTATCGTTTCATTGATTGGGCTATTTATTTATGGAAAAATCACCAATGGAGCACAAAGTTGGTACCGTCTCGGTTTCTTTAATTTTCAGCCGAGCGAATTTGCAAAATCAGTATTAATTATGTATATGGCAGTATTCTATAACAAAAGTTTACGAAAGAAAAATACAATTTATTATAATTTAATTCCAATGGCTCTTGCAATTTTAGTTTTTGTCTTAGTAGCGATGCAACCCGATTTAGGAGGCGCAATCATTATTGCAGGGATTTCATTTTTTGTATTTTTCTCCATTCCCATCGATAAATCCGGAAAAATGAAACTGATAAAAACACTAATTATCGGCGCAATTTTATGTGTTGGATTATTATTATATAGTGGAAAAGAGTTAATTAATTCGGTCCAAATGAGTAGATTTGAATTCCGAAATCCTTGTTCTAGATATACAGAAAAAACAGGATATCAAGTATGTAATGGATTTATTGCAATTCATAATGGCGGTTTATTTGGTGTAGGACTTGGAAACTCTACGCAAAAATATTTATATTTACCAGAAGCTCATACCGATTTTATCTTTCCAATTCTCATAGAAGAATTAGGATTAATTGCTGGGATTGTAGTAATTATAGGATACGGATTCATACTTTACCGGATTTTAAAAATTGCCAAAAATGCGGATAATCCAAGAGGCGCAATTTTAGCATATGGAACCTTTTTACTGATTTTAATCCATTTATTAATTAACTTTTTAGGAATATTAGCTTTAATTCCTTTAACTGGAGTTCCTGTACCATTCTTAAGTTATGGAGGATCTTCGACCATCAATTTACTTTTAATGACATTTGTAGTACAACGTGTGGCAATTGATACCAAAAATCATCAAACAAAAAAAGAAATTGCAAATTTAGGAAAAATTTAAAAGGAAATCTGTCATAAACCTGAAATAATATGATTGAAGGAGGAAAATATGACAGATTTTATTTATCATCACAAACGGTTTGTGGTAGCTATGATAATTTTATTAATTGGAGGATGTGGAGGGATTATTGCCTTACGACAAGAAGAAATGAAAGATAATCAAAACATGATAACCGATGCAGGAACTTATCAGAGCGAATCAAAAATGGAAGAAAAAGTAGAAATTAAAGAAGAACCGATGGAGAAAGAAGAAGTAGAAGTAAAAAAAGAAATAACAGTAGATATTAAAGGTGCAGTCAATAATCCAAATGTATATCAGGTAGAAAAAGAGAGTAGAATTTACGAAATCATAGCACTAGCAGGAGGATTAAAAGATACCGCTACAACGAAAAATATTAACTTAAGTAAAAAAGTAGAAGACGAAATGGTAATATATATTTTTACAGAAAAAGAATATTTAGAAAAAAATACTTGTTCCGTTAAAAATGAATATAGTGGAGAAATTAGTAAAGAAATTCAAGAGAAAGAATCGGTAATTACAGAAGGAGAAATACCAAAATCAAAAGAAAAAATATCCATTAATAACGCGAGTTTAGAAGAACTAATGGAGTTAGATGGAATCGGAGAATCGAAAGCCAAAAGTATTATACAATATCGTCAAGAAAATGGAGAATTTCACAGTTTGGAAGAACTAATCAATGTTCCAGGAATTGGGGAATCCCTATACGAAAAAATTAAAGAAGATATTATCCTCTAAAACATGTTTCATTTTACTTGGAATTTTTTGTGCTTTATATTGCTGGGAAAAAAACAATAATCCTTTTCTTGTCTTAAATCATAATGAAAAAATAATGATAAATGGGAAAATTACTTATTACGAATGGCAAGAAAAAAATAGTATAAAAATAGAATTTCAAACCAAAAAGAACAAAATGATAGGATATTATACATTTAAAGAAAAAGAAAAAACTCATATAGAAGAAATAATAAAGTTTGGAACAAATTTAGAAATTCAAGGAACTGTTCAAATTCCTACGA
Organism: uncultured Bacilli bacterium; assembly: GCA_948552115.1. Taxonomy (GTDB): domain Bacteria; phylum Bacillota_I; class Bacilli_A; order RF39; family UBA660; genus MGBC162267. Next base: position 2,520 of record CAOWNX010000033.1, on the reverse strand, counting down.
AAAATACGATTCCTCATACATTTTCTTATCAAGATTATTTGAAAAGTCAAAAAATATTTTATACAATTCAAATTGATTTCATGAAAGAATTAAAAAAAGGAAATTGGTGGGCCAAAGGAAAAGAAAAACTATTTAAGCAATGTGAAAAATCGAAACATCAATATTATTTAAAAAAAATAATATTAGGAATTAATACAAAAGATAATCAAGAAATAACCAAAATTTATCAAAAAAATGGGATTAGTCATATTTTTGCTATTTCTGGAATGCATTTTTATATGATTTATCATATCGTCTATAGCTGTATCAAGAGAAAAATAAAAAAAGAAACTAAAGCATTAGGAATAACTTTAATTGCTATAAGTATTTATTATTTGATGTTAAATTCATCGATTTCAAGTAGTAGAGCTTATACAATGATTTGTCTTCTCACGATAAATAAAATGACTCATCTGAATCTATCAACAAAAATACTTTATTATTACAATTTATTGATAAATATTTGGAAAAATCCGTATTGTATTTGGAACATCAGTTTTTATTATTCCTTTATTTTGTCTTTTGCATTATTGTATTGTACTTCTAAAAAACATCAAAATTTTTATCAAATTGTCCATACTGGAATAATAATTTTTTTATTTAGTTTACCCATAACCATAAAATCGTGTTATTCCATTAATCCTTGGTCAATTCTAAATAATATAATATGGATACCTATCATTACAACGATATTATTTCCTATCTTAATACTAAATTTTTTCATTCCTTCTATGGATTTCTTATCACACCTTGTAATAAAAGGAATAGAACAAGGAAACATTTGGTGTGCATCATTCCCTGGAAGCGAAATAACAATGCCTGAAATATCGATATTCGTGGTTATGATTTACTATTTTTGTTTAATACTAATTTTTTACTTTCATCAAAACAAATTTTTAATACTTCTCATTATTTTGCTTTTATTTTGGAAAATTCATCCGAAATTCAATCCCAATGGGTACCTTTACTTTTTAGATGTAGGACAAGGAGATAGTGCCTTGATCATATCTCCATACCAAAAAGAAATTATTCTCATTGATACTGGACCACCATCAAAAGTAGTACAAAATAATATTTCCACCTTTTTAAAAAGTCTTGGTATTACAAAAATTAATGTCGTTGTTTTATCTCATGGAGATACAGACCATTCTGGAAATATTCTTTCATTATTAGAAAATCATAAAATACAAAAAATCCTATTCAATCAAGGAAATCTTAATAGGATTGAACAAGAAATCTCAGAAAAATATCCAGAAAAAATAGTAACAGATTATCAAAGCAAGCATTTCTTCCTCTATCGATTTCAATTACAAGAAAAAAAATCAGAAAATCAAAATAGTCAAATCATCCATCTCTGTTTATGGCAAACCTGCACCTTATTTATGGGGGACGCTAATCAAATGATAGAAGAAGAAATATTAAAAAAATATCAAATTCAAGCGAATATTTTAAAAGTCGGACATCATGGTTCAAAAACGAGTACTTCAAATAATTTATTAAACGAAATCTCATTTCAAATTGGCATCATTAGTGCAGGGAGAAATAATTTTTATCATCATCCTCACAAAGAAGTAATTGAAAAATTAGAAAACCACAAGATAAAGATTTTTAATACTCAAACAAATGGAACAATAAAAATAAAAATAAACCAAAAAGGATTCACAATAAATACTTGTCCTCCATAAAATATATTACATTATATATAATGTTTAAATATAGAAAAGGAAGTCCTTTTCCTTTTTGCGTATTCATAATCTCTAGGTTATGTTAAAATATAGAAGAGGAGATATCATGAACGTATATTTAATCGAGTCGAGTAGTTGGGTTTTACTCGAAAATCAAATCAAACAAATAATCCAAAATTCAACCAATATAATTACTTATAATGCGGAAGAAGCGAGTATAGAAGATATCTTAAACGAAGCTTCCTATGTTTCTATGTTTGGAGAAATGAAATACCTCATTGTGAAAAATGCTAATTTTTTTGCATCTGGCAAATTAAAAGAAAAAGAAGAAGAACGATTGTTTCGTTATTTAGAACAACCATATCCATTATGTACCATAATATTTACAACCTATGAACCTCTAGATGGAAGAAAAAAAATCACCAAAATCATCAAAGACAAATATCAATTACTTCAAATCATTCCTCCGAAAGGACTGGAATTATATAATAAAGTGGTAGAGTTATTAGTAGATTACAAATATTTTGCTGAAAAAGATGTCATCAATTACATCATTCAATCTTGTTTAAATAATTACGATTTAATTTACAATGAAATACAAAAATTAAATCTTTATCATGAAAAACCAACGAAACTAAAACTAGAAACAGTAAAACAAATAATTTCTAAAACAATTGTTGATAATAACTTTAAATTTATTGATGCAGTAATCATGAAAGATTTAAAAAAATCTCTCCAATACCTAAATGACTTAGAAGTATTAAAAGTAGAACCATTAAATTTAATCAATCTTTTA
>CAOWNX010000032.1:241-7854 GCA_948552115.1 uncultured Bacilli bacterium | reverse complement strand
ATCTCTTCCATATCCGTTAAAATTTCATTTTCATGACAAAGTTTCAAGAAAAGTTCCATCATATGACGATATTGCAAAGAATTACAAACATATTTATTACCATAAACTGCTTCATAATCACTTGATAAACCGGGGTACAGTTCTTCAATCTTTTGATAATAATAAGCTCGTTGATTCGTTCGTAAATTCATTCCCATCTTCGTAAATATAAAATTAGCTTGTGCTTCCTTACCTTTCAAAACCATACTACGTATATTTTCTTCCTTATCTGTTAAAAAAGGTAACACTGGAGTCATTAAAACCCCTGCAAAAATACCGGCTTCACGAATTTTTTTCAAAACTTCAAATCTTCTTGTACTACTTGGAACATTTGGTTCAATCATTCGTGCCAATCCATCATCGGTTGTAGTAATTGATATTTTAATAATAACACTATTCTTTTTTGCAATTTCTTTCAGTAAATCAATATCCCGAAGAATCAAATCACTTTTTGTATCAATCGAAACCCCAAAACCATACTTCAAAATTAATTTTAAAGCATTTCTAGTAATTTCCATTTTTTCTTCTTCTTTATTATAAGGATCGGAAAGAGTACCAAAACTAACAACTCCGCGAAGTCCTTTGCTAGAAAGTTCATTTTCTAAAATTTCCAATGCATCGACTTTGGACTTTACTTCATCAAAATTATTAATGTGATAACAATCACTTCGACTATCACAATAAATACATCCAAATGAACAACCTTTATATAAATTCATATGATAATCAATTCCAAACCATTTCTTGCCTTGGTCAGATTTTGTCATAATTGTTCTGGTTTTTACATATTCCATGAAACCACCCAAATTCCATTATATTATATCAAATTTTAAAAAGAAATGGAAAATTTTATTGTAAATCTAGAATAGAAACTTACTTTTAATGAGTAGCATAGAATATAGAAAAAAGAAGAATTATGATATAATAAGAATAGAAGGAGAAAAAGAAAATGTTAGAAAATAAAAAAGAAGGAATAAAGTATATTCTATTTATTGGCATACCAGTTATCATCATATTAAGTGTTTTAGGAGCTTACTACTATGCAACTAATCCAATGACCATACTTTCTAAAACAATTAATTCACTATATTCTTACGTCGACAAGATAGATTACCCAGAAAAAGAAAAAATAGACAACGAAAAACCAATCGTATTAAATGCAAACATAGAATTAGATAGCAATATAAACGAACTAAAAGACATTCAAAAATACAATTACAACATAGGAATTGGTTTGAATACCAAAAAAGAATATATGGAAATCAACTTAGGAATGAAAGAAAAAGAAAAAGAAATCTTAACCTCTTCCATCTATCAAATACAGAACAAACAATACATCAAAAGTGATCAAATTTTTGATAAATTAATTGAGGTAAATGAAGATGCACCATGGGACAATTTATTTGATTTAAAAAATGGAGAAAAAATAACAAACACATTAGATATCAATAACATGAAAGAAATATTGAAAGAATTAAAAGACATTTTTCTAGAATCATTAGATAAAAAATATATTTCTAGAGAAAAGAAAGATATTTCAATAAATGATAAAAATATAAAAACAACGAAAATAACATACTTACTAAATCAAGAAAATCAAGAATATACCAAAAAATTTATGGTAAACAAAATCAAAAAAAACAATAAACTATTAGAAAATTTAGAAAAGTTTCTAAATACGACAGAAGAAGAAATAATAAAATCATTAGACGAATGGAATGAGACAGATTCTACGGAAGATTACTCCATTGAACTATACACAGAAGGATTAAATCAAAACGTTGTTAAAGCAGCAATACTAGAAAACAAAACAGAACAAATAATCTTTACAAACTACAATAGTAAAACAAATCTAAATTTAAATAATGAAATACTTTTAACATTTGAAGATCTAACAAAAGAAAAAATAAACATAAAATATGAATTAATCAAAGAAAAAGTAAAAGGTTCTCTAGAAATTGAAACAAAAGAAAAAAATCACCAATACTACCAATATTCTATAAAAACAACATTTTTGGCAAATGACATAAACTTAGAAATAAAATTAGAATTAGAAATTGCAAACAAAGAATTAATTACTCCTAATACATCCAATGCAGTATCACTAAAAGAATTAACTGGAGAAGAGATGCAAACAATATTAGAAAATTTAGAAAACGCATTAAAAGGAACATTCCTTTATGATATTTTAGATAAAAATATTATGTAAAAAATGGCAAACAAAATGCCATTTTTTATTTATAAACTTCAAAAAAAATAAGTGAAATACTCACTTATTTTATGCTTTAATTTGATATTCTTCTTTCATTTTTTCGCGATTTTCTTTAGTATATCCAACTAACATCTTTTTATTTTTATTCATGATAGCATCCATAATCTCGCGATTAATTTCTTTGCTCTTCTTTGTATATCCAACCATAGAAGCAACTACATGACGTTTCTTATCATTTTTTACAAACAAAATAATACTCATTTGAGACTTAATACCATTTTGACGTAATTCATAACGATACATCCATAAAACTTCATTATACTTAAATACTTTAAGTCCAGTTGAAAAATCTACAATATAGTTTTTGGTTAAGGCTAGTTTAGCACTCTTATAATAGAAAGCTTCTTCTTCCTCTAGCTCTTTATTAATATCTTCCCAAACATTATCATCCATATTCTTAATCGTTTTCTTAAGTCTTCGATATCCGATAAATTGAGCTAATAACATCACAAAACCAGTAAACCATCCAATAATTCCTACAAGCATTAAAGTAACTTGAATTGGATCCACTTCAGTTTCATCAATATAAAGTGTGCCAAAATATGTTTCAAAATCTGCAGAAGAAATTTGTTTATCCTTATCAACTGCTTCATTATAAGACTTAATTGCTAGCTTTTTAATATCACTAGGAATCTTTTTTGTCATTCCTTTCAACACTTTTGGATTTTGTTCAATATCCTCTACATCAAACTTTTTGAATGTTTCTTCTTTCAAAAAAGCAATATAGATATACTTTTCATCCCACATAAAATAGAATTTTCCACTATTATCAGAAGGATAATGCGCAAACACAATTGGTTGCAAGTTTACAGAAGCTTCAACAAATTTATTTTCCTTTGGATCATTGTCTAAGACTTCATTAAACACTGCACCTTTTCGCAAATCATTCATAAAAACACTCAAAGCTAAAATTGCCATAGAACAAATTGCTACAATTGCCCATATAATCAAATTATTCTTTAACTTTTTCATAATCTTCTTGATTTGCTCTGACTTAATTTCTTTCATAAAAACTCTCCTCTTTTCTATAAAAATTATAACACTAACTAGATAAGAAAAGAACTAAAATTTTACAAAAAATTCATTTTTTTTCAAAAAAAGCAACATCTACTCTTGTTCCTCACTTGTTTTATCTTTCGAATAATATTTTGCTTCGAACTCATTCCAAGATTTACTAAATTCATGATTTTGAAATGCTTGTTTTAATCCCGTAATTTGTTTCAACCGGATTACTTCATCCATTTCCATCCCAAGTTCATAACAAATCTTTTCATCACTCCAACCATAAGAAGTGAGTTCTAAAACAATATTGCTCATATCTTTAATTTGATGCGTACCACGAGCTCGATTGTGACGAATCGTAGAAGCCATTCGATTAGAGATATCTTTTTCAATTACAACAACAGGAATTTCCTTTAAATTAAAATACCTTCTTGCACAATAATAACGATGAAACCCATCCACAATAACATACTTATCACGCTCTGCATCATAATAACAAACAATTGGCTGCGTATACCCATCTTGCAAAATCGATAATTTCAATAACTGAAGCTCAGGGCGTGCTACCTTATTCGGATTATAATCATTTGCTTCCACCTTACGAAGTGGCACCAATTTTACGTTTAATACTGGATAATCAATCTTTACTCGCATACGGTTTCCTCATACACCAAAGAAGTATATCTTCCCTTATTTCCTTGTTTTTGAAATCCCAATTCCTCCCACAAAGCAAGTTCTTCTTTGGAATCACTAAGGATTCGAATCCGTTCAGAAGAATACATATCAAACATATAATTTGCTATATATTTCATATTAGAAACATTGCGATAAGTTGGAAGTAAATAAAAATCATTAAATGTTGTACCATTTTGGTTCATAACAACACCTACAAATCCTGCTAATTTCTCTTCATCAAAAAACAAATACCAAATTTTTTCACTATCATTAATCAAATAAGGCAGCTCCCTACGAAAATGACGTTCGGCAAAAAATCTTCCCATATATCGATAAAATTCTTCATTATTACAAGTTTCCAAATATTCTTTTACTATAAACATTTTCCTTCATCCTCTCATTGATTAATCAACTCTTGCAAATCACGCAAATCCTTATCATTTACATCTCCATCCACAAGTCTCAAATGACGATATTTTTTTTGCAATTCAAACAACTTTTTTACATCATGTTGATTTTGACTAAAACTAAGTCGCTTCATCCAAAAGTCATTATGTTCCAAAGCACGAGCAATTCTTCTCCAACTAGCAATCTTTTTAGAATTTTCTAATGCCTTATCCTCTTCATCACGAATTTCATCAATAGAAATTCCTTTTTTATTCTCATACCAAGAAAAAAAAGCTTTAATTTTAGAATAATAATGATCACGTAATTCTGGTACATAAAGCCCCAAACTTTCCAATAAAAATACCGTATATTCTTGCCAAGTCATCATTTTTGGTTTCTCAGTTTTTATCATTCCTAAAACGCTCGTCCTACAATAAATATTACCAAAATTAACTCCATGCACACGTTGCAAAACTCGCTCCCATGTTTCATATTCCAAAGCACGAAATTGATCCAAACTTTTTCTTTGATCATCCCCATAAGGTTGACAAAGACGCTGTTCTGATAACGGAACCCCATTTTTATATAATTGTTCATAAATCTGATTAAACTTCAAATCAAATCGTGAAACAGCTGTCCAAATATCAGAAGTCTTCCAATCATAAATCGGATAAAAATTATAAACATTCGTATCATTATTACGAATCTTAACTCTCGTAGTCCAATGAATTCCTTGATATCTTACTTTACTAAAATTAGTAATGGTACGAAAACGATTCAAACTTTCATCCGAACGTATCCCAATTCCACAGGCAGTGATTCCGCCATGCATTTTATTAAACCAGTCCCCAAAAAACAAAATAAACGTTTCAAACTCCATTCCATATTTAAACCATGTCCATTCCGATGGCATATTATCTTCATGAATAACCCATTGATTATCTGGCAAATCACGAACCCAAATATCTTTCTCTGATTTATTCCAACAAACCCACTTAGGTTGAATCACACTAACAGCATTCCGTAAAGATATTGGTAAACAAATCCAATACCACCGTTCTAAAACATCAGAGATTTCTTCAATCAATGTTTCTATATGTTCAATCGTACTACGATATTGAGCTTCAAAATCTACATACATAACACTAATTTTCTTATGATATTTTCTTGCCACACGAGATGCAAGTTGAATCATAACACTACTATCTTTTCCTCCACTTACCGAAAAATAATAATTATCAAAATGCGTAAACACATATTCAAAACGTTCCATACTAGCAGTATAAACATCTTTATCTATATAAACTTTTGGCATAATTACCACCCTGCCTAAAAATTGGTAAATTTTTCCATAAGTTAATTATATCAAAAAAAAAGAGATATGTAATATTTTATAGAAATACTATTTATCTCTCATTTTAATTTTTAAATTTTGTCTTTAGCTAAGTTATTTCTTTTTTTGATTTATGACATATCGATAACTATCTTCACACATTTCTTCTAACGTTTTACTACTTGTCCAATGAAGTTTTTCATGTGCTTTCGTACAATCTGCATAACAAGATGCGATATCCCCACTTCTTCGTTCCACAATAGTATAAGGAATGGAAATATGATTCACTCGTTCAAAGGTATGAACTAAATCAAGAACACTAACACCATGGCCAGTACCTAAATTAAAAGCTTCCACACCCACATGTTCCATCACATAATCAATTGCTTTCAAATGGCCCTTTGCTAAATCGACCACATGAATATAATCACGAACTCCAGTACCATCTGGAGTATCATAATCATTCCCAAAAATTTTTAAATCAGGTAACTCTCCTGTAGAAACCTTCATAATATATGGCATTAAATTATTTGGAATGCCATTAGGATCTTCTCCAATCATTCCACTTTCATGAGCTCCAATCGGATTAAAATAACGAAGCATTGCAAAACTCCATTTGGAATTACTTGCACTAACATCGGTTAAAATTGTTTCAATCATTAACTTCGTCGTTCCATATGGATTCGTAGTACTGAGTGAAAAATCTTCTAAAATAGGTAACGATTTAGGACTTCCATAAACCGTTGCACTACTTGAAAATACCAAACGATAACACTGATACTCTTCCATAACTTCAAGTAAACGAATCGTTGAAATCAAATTATTATCATAGTATTTCAAAGGTTTTTCTACACTCTCTCCAACTGCTTTATAGCCAGCAAAATGGATAACTGCATCAATAGAATGCTTCGAAAAAACATTACGAAGGAAAGAGATATCTGCAACATCCCCTTCATAAAAAATAACATCTTTTCCTGAAATCTTAGAAATGGCTTCAAAAGAAGAAGATTTCGAATTACTAAAATTATCAATCACAATTACATCATGTCCAACACTTAAAAGTTCCACCACTGTATGAGATCCGATATATCCAGCCCCACCAGTTACTAATATTCTCAATTAAATCACCTAAAAAAAGTATAACATAAAAAAGAAAACAAAACTAGTTCAGTGGCTTATCTAAAATAACAAATCGACTAATACGATATACTTCTCCACGCGAATTTTTAACCGAATACTTCACTTCATATGTTCCTTTGACCCGATAATCAATAAAATCTTCTACCACGACTTGATTCGTAATATCTCCATCCTTTTCATCAAATGCAGAAAAACCAGGTTCTTCAAATATCTCATCAATATTCATAATGCGATCTCCATAAAGCTCGATTTTAAAAAGTGGAAAAGAAGAAGGACTTGTTTTACTAAAAAGTACCAACCCTCCAACAAAACAAAAAATAAACAAAATAACAGACAAAAAAACATATCGTTTCATACATTACCTCTAATAAACAATATGTAAAAACAAGCTTATTTTTCTAAAAACAATAAAACATCCTCATAAACCTTACGATTATTTTTTTCATTTAATACTTCATGATACATATTGGAATAAACTTTATTATCAATATGAGAATAACCAATTTTTTGGAGTGTTTGTATCGTATCCAAAATTCCCTTTTCCCCACCAGTTACTGGATCCAACTCTCCTGAAATCATCAAAATAGGTAACTTTGAATTTCTACAACAATAACTTGAATAATGATGTAACTCTTGATTAATTTGAAAAATAGTTAACATCGAAACAATCGGATATCGATAAGTACAATAAGGATCATTGCGATATTTCTCCAAAGCTTTTGGATTTCCAACTACCCAAGAATCATCCAAAAAATTAGCAAATCG
>CAOWNX010000032.1:0-231 GCA_948552115.1 uncultured Bacilli bacterium | reverse complement strand
ATAACTCGTCTTTTTTCGAAATTTTAAAAAAAATTTACCAAACATCACACCAATAAATCCTAAGGGAACATAATTGGCAACACCGCTTAAAATTAGCTTATCAATTTCATCATCATAATTTTCTAAATATACACGCGCAAACATAGACCCTAACGAATGCCCAAACAAATAAATAGGCAATCCTTTATAAGTTTTCTTTAAATATTTTGTAATTTCATGCTCATCCTCTAC
>CAOWNX010000031.1 GCA_948552115.1 uncultured Bacilli bacterium | reverse complement strand
AAACAATGGCAGGAAGCAATTCTGGTCTTGTTGTTGCAATGGTAAATTCTTCGTTATCTTCTACTGTTTTAAAATTTATATAATTAAATGTTGTGTTGATGGTTTTGGTTTCTAATTCAGCTTGGGCGATGGAGGTTAGACATTCATTACACCAAAGAGCTGGACTTTCTTTGTGATAAGCATGCCCCTTATTTACCAAATCTAAAAAGGATGCTTGACTTATTTTTATGGTACTTGGGCTTACGGTTTTATAGTGTATGTCCCAATCAGTACTTACTCCAAGTCTACTAAAAAGTTCTTGGAATTCATTCTCATATTTATCTGTTGTTTCATAACAAAGTTTAGAGAAAGCTTCTCTTCCGATTTCGTGTGCTTTTTTGCCAATTGTTTTTTCCACTAATCTCTCACTTGGAAGTCCATTGTCATCAAAGCCAAAGGGATAGAAGATATTGTATCCACGAAGGCGTTTGTATCTTGCTATCATTTCTGTTTGTGAATAAGAAAAGATATGTCCAATATGAATTTTTCCATTTACTGTTGGTGGTGGAGTATCGATTGAGAATACTTCTCTTTGATCGGGAATAAATTTATAGATATGTTCCTCTTTCCAATAATTCATCCATTTTTGTTCGGTTTCCATTGCATTGTACTTTTTGCTTAGCATATATTTTCCTTCTTTCCAATAAAAAAAGCGATACGCAAAGGACGAATGAAAAACCCGTGGTACCACCTTATTTTTTTCTCTTTTTGATAACGCAATCTTTTGCGATTTCACTCCCTAGCAACCTTCTTAAAAATGTACCAATAAGTTTTCACCAACCACTTACTCTCTTTCTGGCATTGTTTTTAATACTCCTCTAGTTCTTTGTGAATTACATTTAATTTATCATTTTTTTTAAGAAATAGCAACCGTCTCTACTACTTTTTCATTTAAAACAACTTCCAATTTTCCATCTCTGTTGATTCTCGAAGTAATGGAATCGGTTGGCTTTACATCATGCGTTTTCGATATGGGTTCTTTTTTTGTTAAATCATAGACGTAAAACTCATAGGTATTTGTTAAAATGTTTAGATATTTTCCTGTGAATGACAGGTGTTCGAATGGACCATTTTCTAATACTTCCATATTTTTATAGTCAATTAGTTCGTAGCCATTGATGTCATTTACAATGATATTTTTTCCGTTGTAGGTTACAATTTCTCGATCTATGACACTGGTTAGTGTTGCACCATTGCCATCAATTAAATACCAATCGGAATCTTTTTTTCCAACAAAGAAATCGCTCATTAATTTGTTTTCTTCTTCATTTCGAAAATTGGCTACTCCTAAAAAATCAAAGTTAAAGGGAACTTTTAATTCTGGACCATTTTCTAAAGATAGGATCCCAAATAGTCCTTGGTCATTTTCGACAATATAGTAGTTATTTTCGAGTCCTATTCCATAATCTTTTACGGAGATGTAAGAAGTTACAGTTCTTTCACTTGATAAGTCATAAAGAAAAGGATGAGAATCCATATCGGTTAAAAATACATAATTTCGATTGATAATGGGAATATAATCTCCACCTTCTTTATAATAATCTATGGAATATTTATCATCGGTAATCTTGTTTTTGGCATAGTTGCATTCATTGGTATAGCATTTGTAAGTTCCTAGTAATTCTCCAGTTTCATCATAAAAGTAAAGAGAACCATTAAAGAAGAATTCATGATTTGGATTGTCTGCCATTTTTTTCTTGGTTTCTATTTTCATATTTTTGAGTACTAGAGAACTTACAGTTAGTGGGAAAAAAATTAGGAGTCCTACGATAATAGTTATCAGGACTCCTTTCTTATGTTCATTCGTTTCCATGATTCGAATCCGTTTCTTTTTTTGGTTCTTCGCTAGTTGTCGGTTTGACTGTTGTATTGGTCGAAGTAGGAGTTTTTTTATCGTCTTCATTATTTTCGTCTTTGGAATCGTTTGGTTTTACAACAGGATTATCTGTTTCTTTTATTACAAGTGAAACATTTCTTGGTGCTTTGTATTTGTCGTCTTTGGTTCCAATTTCGATGCTAGCATTGTTTTTTCCAAAATTAATTTTAAAGGCAAGGGTTCCTTCACCATAATAATTCTCTTTTTCTAATAAAATTCCTTCTTCAATAAAATTATAATCTGGTTTTTTATAGGAATAGAGATTTAATGTTTTATTATTTACGGTTGCATAATATTCGTCATAAAGAGCAATATAATCATACCCTTTTAAGTCATAAGATATTTTATCTTTTTCGCTATCTTCTTTATCTGTTTTGTCTTCTTCCATTTGATACGGATAAAGATAGTATTTTCCATCATTCATTCGCGTAACATATTGGGCAGTTTCATTATAATTTCTTATTTTATTGGTAGCAGAAGAAGTTTCTCTTTTTCCTTCGTGACTTGCTAGGTAATATCCCCCATCGTCTTGGAAAATGTATTTCATACCTATTTTTTCAATATGATTTAATGTAAAGTCTATGACTCCTTCAACACTCTGTTCTTTGATACGAATGATACCAAATTTTCCATTTTTGTTTTCGGCCATAATTTCTAAGTTGTTTGTTGAAACAAAGTTTACATTTTCTTCTTTGTTATAACTACTTGCATCTACACTCTTATATTTGGCAAGTGATGTACTTTCTAGCATATCATATAAATGAATGGTTGGTTCATTATCTCTGCTACTGGTATCATATATGAATGCATAGCGATTATTATAAATTGGTAAGACTCCTAGGGAATCAGTATGATTGATTTCAATGTCGTTGTCTTGATAGAATGATTCTTTGGCCATTTTACAATAGGTTAAATTATTGGTATTATCATCGATGTTGTTTTTATTATTACACGTGTATGTTCCAATAAGATTTTCTTTTTTCTCATCTGTATAAATGTATAAGGTGCCATCAAAATATTCAAGATTTTTTAAATTTTTACTTACTCTTCCTTCATTTAAGTTCACTGTTTTCGTTTCTAGGGTATATGGTTTCGATACTTCGATTTTCATGAAACTTCCCTGATAACTAATTTCATAACTTTTATCGGTTGTGATTAATTTTTTTGAATCTTTATTATAAGTAGATGTTGGAATGTAGCTATCATATTCTAAGTCGATTCCAACAGCATTCATTTTGTGATTTTCATAATCTCGGATATACATTTTGTTTTCTTTAATTAAAAGCATGTAGTTGTCCAGTAAATCAATGTAGTCATATCCTTCTTTGGCAATTTGGTTGTTGTTGTAGTCAAAGACATGGTATTCTCCTGCTTCATTGATTGTTTTAATGGAGTAATCATTATAATCTCTAATTTCTTCTGAAAGAGCTTTGGTAAGTGTTTTATTTTCTAAATCGGTTAAATTCCATTTTCCATTTTGTTTGGTTACTACTTTGTTGATTTGGTTTTTATTGTGTTCAATGACTCCAATGTAATCGTATTCCGATGGTAAAACATTTTCTAACCCTTCATTGGTTAGACGATATAAACCATATTGACTGGTTTTATTTTTTAAAACTACCATATTTTCTAGCATTTCGTAACCCTTTACGCTTTGGAAGGTGTCGATTTCTTTTTGTTCTTGAATATCATAAAGGATTATGAGCCCACTCTTTTCTTCTGTTTCATCATGTAGAAATACGTAACGGTCTAAAATGATTTTGCTGCGTAGTGGAATGGATGATCCATCTTCATAGATCATTTTTGGTTCATCAAAGTTATCTTCATCATTATAATCGACAATATAGCATAATTCTTGGTCTTGGTTTTTGCAGGTGTATGAGCCTAATTCTTTCTTTTGACGATTTAGGAAGATTAAGGTACCGTTTTGGTAGCGATAATTTTCTAATTCGACAATGACATCTGGAACTTTTGGTTTGTTTTCTTGTTTTTCTTCTTTTCTTAGTAAAAAGAATAGTCCTATTCCAATCAGTATGATGATAAGAATGGAACCTACGATGATACCAATTTTTGTTTTTTTGGATAGTGAACTCCATTTTTCTTTTACTTTTTGAAATGGATTTTTCTTTTCTTTTGGTGAATTTGGATCAGATTCTTGTTTTTCTTCTATGATTTCTTCTGGAACCAAAAGTTCTTCTACACTATTTTGGAAGGATTCATTGCTTTCGATCATATTCTGATCCATTTCTTGAATCAAATCAGAATCATTTTGTAAGGTGTCTAAAGCTTGTTCACTTAATTCTTTTAAATTTTGAATTTCTTTGGTAATTTCTGTTTTTTCTTTTTTGTTCATTTTGCGTCTCTCCTATTATTTTCTATGGTATTCTAAGTTTCGCTAGAAAAATATTTTATTAAGCAATATGTGATGGTATAAGTACATAGGATGATGAGTAAAGCTGGGAATAAATGAATTTCTAAAATGTGGAAATAGATAAATAGTTTGTGAGAAATAAAGATATTAATTAATGCGGTGTATCCAAAATATAGTAGAAGTCCTAAGATGCAGCCGAAACTTAATAAAATAGTTAGTTCTTTGATTATTTTTGCTTCTTTTTTCTTTAGATATTTAATATCGTATACAATGATATATAGTACTTGCAGAAAGAAACAAAGAATAAAGATAAATGTTAAAATGCTTCCAATTACTTTTAACGCTTTTAAAAGAGGTTCATATTTTTCTAAACGATTACTTACAATTGATTCAATTTCTATTCTAGAATTGGAGTATGTATTAATGATTTCTTGTAAGGCTTCTTTATTTTTTGGCATAACACGAAGTTCCGTAATGTTTTCAGAAATCTTTTTTCCATGACTTTCAAGTTTGATATAGTTATTAAAGTATTCATTTACATAGGTAATATGATAGTTGGCATTGCGGTCACTAAAATCTTGATAGGAATAGTATTCTTCTTTGGTTAGTTCACTTTCTTTTTTTGTTTTGAAGGTGTCTTTGCTTTCGAATTTATCATTTGTGATTCCTACAATTTTTACAGGAATTCCACCATAAGAAACATTGTTTGCAGAAGCAATCAGTTCTTCATAATTTTTTGGTTCCAAGAAGTTATTTTCAGTTGTTAAAATTCCTTTGTATAAGATAAAGTCGGCAACCGTTTTGGTAATGACTATTTCACTTTCATTTTTCGGTAGTTCCCCTATCAGTAAATCTATGTTTGTATTGTCGTCAATGACATAAAAGACTGGAATGGACATTACGGCATTGTAAAAGATTGGATAGTCCGATGAGGTAACCGCTTTTTTCCCAGAAAGGCCCATGAAGGTCCCGATTTCAGAATAACTTTTTCCAAAGCTTATGTGGGCGATTTCACTCAAGTGTTTGATTTCTTCTTCACTCATCGATTGCCCTTTTAATTTTAAGAATATTTCCCATTCATTTTCATGTTTTAGTGTCTCATAGTGAATGTTATGAGAACGAATGGTTTGAAATGTTAAAGCGGTAAAGAGAAAGAAGAAGATAAAGGCAAAGAAGAAAATAGATGTTAATCTTTTTTCTTTTTCTACTTTTTTTGTTGTTGGAGTCATTTCTTCTTTTTTTGGGACAAGTTCTTGTTCTTCTCTTTCTTCTTTTAAGTTGCCATTTTCTACATGGAGAAAGTGAATGTCTTGTAGTGCTTTCTTTTTAGAAAGTCCAATGATGACTAATGCTTTTTTACTTAATGATTCGATTTTTTTCCATATTTTCTTTTGGTAGTTTGAATGAAATGCGATGTCCTCTTCGTCTAAAATATAGAGCTCTTTTTTGGTATAGATGGCTTTTAGAATTTGAACGACTTTCTTTTCTTCTTCGGTCAAGGTTTTGACGCGTTTGCGTCCCATTTCTTCGAGTCCAAATCTTTTTAAATCTTTTATAATCTCTTCTTCTTTAGCTTTTGAATCTTTTAAATTTCCAAGAAGGGATTTATTTTCTTCTATAGAGATGGATGAGAGAACGCAAACGTTTTTTTCGATAAATTCGTGTGTGTCATGGGGAAGTATGTTTTGACCATGATAAAGAATACTTCCTTCAAAGTCTAAATCTTCCATGCTAATTAATTTTAAAAAGGTAGCTCGTTCTTTTTTTGATCCTAATAATCCATATAAACCCGTTTTTTGAAAATGATAATTCATTTGATTTAACCAGACACCAGTATCTGATTTGGTTACATTTCTTAATTCTACCATTTTGTTACCCTCTATTCTATTATATCTAGATTATAAAGGAAAGTTATGAAAATTACAATTACATTTTTGAGAATATTTTGTAAGGCGAAGATTTCTTCTCTTTTCTTTCTTAGAGTATGTTCTAAATTTTTTTCTTATTTGTTTGCACAATTTTGAATGATGGAATCTTCTGTATTCCTTTTTCTAAGCTTGTTGTCTCTTAAGATTGTTCCCTGATAGTCAATCTCCAAGATGAAAAGTTTTTTCTTTGGCAAAATGGATTCAATATTCGATTTGATTTAAATGGAGGAATAAAAAATATGAGTCCTCCATTTTCACGAATGACTTCTAATATTTCACACAACTCTTTTGTTCTATGCATTATCTGATTATCATTTTTTTCCCGAATCTTGAACAAAAATAGTATAGCATGGGATTCTAATTTCACTTCCTGGAGTCAGTTTGCATTTTTGGTTATATTCCATTAATTCTTCCATCGAGATATGATAGAATTTTCCAATTTCTTCCCAAGTTTCTCCCTGCTTTGTTGTATAAATAATATCAATTGGTGCTTTTTTTTGTTTCATTTTATTTGACCTCCTTAAAAAAATTTTACTTCGATTGCATCGATGGGGCGACCATAGATTCCAGCATAGCCATTTGGAGTGTTATTATAACCACTTACCCAAGATAGCCAAGTTCCACCTTTTGTGTGGGCACGATATTTTAGTTTTTTCTTTTTTCCATGATCAATTTGAATTCCATCCATCGCATTGTTATAATTTCCGGCATAGTCATTACGATTTTCGACCCAAGGAAGCCATTCGTTTTTTACCATATCATGAACTCGTATTCGATAAGAATCCATATATACAGCATCGATTGGATAGCCAAAGTTTCCAGCATATTCTTTCGATCCAATCGAAACATTTGGATTCCACTGGTATTTGCTATCATGACTTTGATAATAAATCTCTTTCTTTGTATTTTCAAAATCTTGTGTTAGGTAAGGATATGGATTGATTCTGCGATTGTTTTTCAGTACTTCAAAATGGAGATGTCTTCCAGTTACATAACCTGTAGTTCCCATAATCCCAATTTGTGTAGTAGATTGTACAGACTCCCCAACTTTTACATTTACTTCTTTTAAATGAGCATATCGAGTTATCAATCCATTTCCATGATCAATGTCAACATAATTTCCATAAGTTTTTATAGAACCGTCATTGTATGGATAGCGTGATGCTTTCGTTACTGTCTTTTTTACGATCCCTTTGGAATGGGCAAATACTCTATTTTCTTGTTCTTCTTTTCTTGCTCCGAAGTCAATTCCTTTATGATTTTGACTGAAATTTTGGGTAATTCTTTTCTTTGATTCTTGTATTATTTTGTCTGTCATTGTGAGACCTTCCTTTCTTTTGTTATTGGTTCTAATTCTATCCACAGTTTCACTAAGCAACTATTTCTGATTTTTCTTAATGTATTCCGACAATAACCTAATTTTTCACATACATTTTCTTCTGTATTATTTCTGAAATAGATTTCTACTAAAAACGTAGCTTCTTTTTCGGTTAGTTTTTTGGCTACGTTTAATATTGCATGATAAAAATTCGTCATCCATCTTTGGGCATTGATTTCTTTTTCTACATACTCTCCAATTTGATCTTTATATGTTCTTACTTTCATGTTTTCTTTCACTTCATAACAGCTTGTAATTTTATAATATCCATTTTTAATTTTTGGATATCAAAGGTTTCATAAGTTTCTTTGGATATTAATGAAGCATACTCTTGATACTCTTTAAAGTCTTGTAATATTTGATTTGGTAATTTTATGATTTCTTCGAATGATACTAAATTGTCCATATAATTTTTTATCTATGAATGATTACTTTTCCTTTGTTTTCTTGTTTTTATTGTTGAAATCACTTAG
>CAOWNX010000030.1 GCA_948552115.1 uncultured Bacilli bacterium | reverse complement strand
CGAGTGTGTACCAGAGATACTTTTGATGTGTGGAAAGATGCTTGGTTTTGAATTGCTTGATGAGGTTGATGCATCTGGTCATCCAACTGGAAGAGTTTTAGATAAAGAAATGATGCATGATCGGGGAATTCTTCATCGCGAAGTAGCTTTATTTTTGATAAATTCAAAACATGAAGTTTTAATGGAAAGGCGTAGTCCAAATAAGAGATTTAATCCTAATTGTTGGGGTCTTATTGCAGGTCATGTCGATGCTTTTGAGTCTATCAATTCTGCTATGTTACGAGAATTAAAAGAAGAAGTTGGCCTTGAAGCAACATTTGATGATTTACTTTTGTTTGATTGTATTTTACATCAAAGTTCTAATCGAAATAGTTGTTTATCCTATGAATATTTTATGAGATGTGATAAAAATATAGAGGATTTTGTTATTCAAGTGGAAGAACTTTCAGAAGTGAAATGGGTTCCGTTTGAAGAATTTAAAGAAAAAAGCTTACGAGAAGATGAAACGTATACCTTTCGTGCTACAAAAGAAAATATAGAAAAATTGGAAAAGCTAGAGCGATTGGTTTATTGATTTGAAAGAAGATGGTTTTATTATCGAATTATCTTGTAATGATTTAGAAAAATTAGAACGAACTTTATATGGAGATGAAATTAAGTCGAGTTCATTTGGAAAAACAATTTATTTTTATTTAAAAGTTGACAATAAAGTGGTTGTTTTTTTTCAAGTTTTCCTTCAAAAACATAGTGGGAATTCTGAGCGAATTGCTTTCGCAGAAATTCAATATCAAAATTTGAAGTTAAGCACTTTGGAAGAAGAAAAATATGTGGGGAAAGGTTATGTCCAGGAAGGACTACGACGTTTAACTTCTTTTTTGCTTCAATATGATATTGCATTTTTATATTTGGGAATTCATCCAAGTAATTTATTTAGTAAAAAGGTTGTAGAAAGTTGTAATTATATTAAAAAAGTTAATTCTTATTATTTTTTCCATCCAAACCATTTTAATATTTATCGTAATTCTTTAGGCAATGATTTTACCGAAGAACAGAAAGATTTTATTATGAAACAATATATTTTTAATTATGGTGATGTCTTTGAAGAAAGCTTATTTGTTAATAATGAAAAACAAAAAAGAAATGCTTGAATATTTTTTCTAAATGTTATATCCTCTTTCAAAAGGAGCGTGATTAATTTATGATTAGTAAAAAATTTTATTTATTTTTTTGTAGTAAGTTTATCACGAATTCTAATTTCGATTTCTAGGATGATTTTTGTGGACTTACTACAGTAAGTTCTTTTTTATAAAAAAGAATATTGTGAAAGGTGAGTTGAATTACTAATAAAATGAAAAATCAAGAAGTCGATTATGGGGTTGTAGTGGAGACAACGAAACAAGATGCTTTTGTTTTCTTTCATCAAGTTGTTTATCAAGTGTCTTTCAAAAAAGATTCTTGTATTAATCAGTTAGTGTTTCCAGGGGATTTTGTTGTTTTAAATGAAAGTTGTTCGGAAATTAAGAAAGTTTTGGAACGTCATCATATTTTAAGTCGTGCTACCAAAGATTATACTAAAAGAAGTGAAGTAAAGAAAAGGAAGATTATTGCGGTAAATATTGATTATGCAGTGATAGTGGTATCTTTTCAGGAACCAGAATTTCATTCTTCTTTTGTTGATTGATATATGGTTTTGTTGGGTGAATGTAATATTCCATATTTTCTTGTTGTAAATAAGCGTGATTTGAAAACAAATCGTGTTGAAAAGCTCTTAGATACTTATCGTAGTTTAGGAATTGATGTTATTGAAACTTCTGTGAATCTGGAAGATGGAATTTACAATTTGAAATCAAAATTGTATGGAAAACAAGTTGTTTTTTTAGGACATAGTGGTGTTGGTAAATCGTCTCTTGTGAAACGGTTAGTAACTGATGAGTCGATTCAAATTTCTTGTGTTAGTGAGAAAACAAAGAAAGGATGCCATACTACTACTCATTCTAAGTGTTATGTATGTGATTTTAATACTTTGATTATTGATACTCCAGGCGTTGGTAGTTTAAGTTTGCCAGATATTTCGCCATTGGAGGTACAGAATTATTTTAAAGAATTTTCTTTTTATCGTACTTGGTGTAAGTTTGATAATTGTATTCATATTTTCGAAAAAAATTGTGGTGTGAAAGAAGCAGTTATGCAAGAAAAAATTTCTAAAGAAAGATATGAGAGTTATGTAAAACTGGTTTATGAATTAGATAACAAGTGAAAAAAATTTGTTTGTTTAAATTTGCATAATTTATGAATCTTTGTTTATGTTAAAAGTGTCATTTGTTTTTTCTGTTGTTTTATGATATAAGTAAGGTAGGTGAGAAAATGGAAAAAGAGTATGAAATTTTAACGTTAGATGACAATAAGGATTATGCAAATATGCAAGAACTTACTTATGAAGGGGAAACCTATGCTTTTTTATTAGAAGTTGATAAGGAAGATAATCCGACAGAAGAATTTTTAATTTTGAAAAAAATTATGATTAATGATACAGAATACGAATTTGAAGAAGTACCTGATGGAAAAATGGATGATTTATTAGATTTGTTTGAGAAAGAATTTACCAAAGAAGCATAATTGGTAAACATTACCGGATTAGAAAAAGTTACGAAGTCGATACTAAACTTAGGTGAGTAGTATGAGACGTATTCGTAACTTTTTTCTTTTTGCTCTAATTTCTTTTTGTGTTTTTCATCCACAGTATATGAATACGGAAGGAATTGAGGACAATACAATTGTGGTTGCGGAAAATATTCGAAATATGAATGAATTTTTACGGAATCAAGATTATTTTGAACAAGTAAGTCAGCTTTGTCATGAATCGAATTGTTTTTCTATTGATATCCATGATTTAGAGCGGTCTTTATCAGTTATGGAAGAGAAAGTCATTGATGCGATTCGATTAGAGTTTGGAGAAGATGTAGCAACAGAAGCTAAATTAAAAGGATTTTCTATTACAAAAATCCTAACTCGCTAGTTTTCCTTGATATGAGTTTCTTCGTTTTAATTCTTTTTCGATGTCATTTAAGATAACAAATTTTTTAAGTAACCACTTTGGAGCAATTAAGTTTTCTTTAGTAGGGTCTCCTGTCAAACGATGAATCACAATTGTTTTATTTAAATGTTCTAGTTGGTCGCAAACAATATCGATGTACTCTTCTTTGGTTAGTAATGCCCAAGGATTTTTTTGGTATAACGTTTCTAAAGGTGTATTTTTTAATATGTGAAGCATGTGAATTTTAATCCCATTAATTTTTAATTTGTTTAAGTATTTGATGGTTTCAATCATTTCTTCTTTTGTTTCAAAGGGGAGTCCATTGATGATATGTACTACAACTTTAATGTTTCTTTTTTGTAGTTCTTTTACTGCGTTTTCAAAGTTTTGAAGAGTATGACCACGGTTAATTAATTGTAGTGTTTTTTCATGTATGGATTGTAGTCCTAGTTCTATCGTTAAATCCGTTTTGTGATTTAATTTTTCTAGGTAATCTAGTGTTTCTGGTGGAAGGCAGTCACTACGTGTGGCAACGGATAAACCAACTACGTTTTCTAAGAAAGCAACGGATTCGAATTTTTCCTTTAATATTGATACATCCGCATAGGTATTAGTATTTGCTTGGAAGTAAGCAATGTATTTGCTACTCGACCATTTCTTTTCGAGCATTGCTTTTCCTTTTTGAAATTGTGTTACTAAATCATCTTCTTTTTTTCCTGCAAAATCGGAAGAGCCATTACTACAGAAAATGCATCCATGACCATTTTTGATATTTGGGCAACTAAATCCAGCGTTTAAACTCACTTTAAAAACTTTTTTTCCATATGTTTTTTTGTAGTATTCGTCAAGAGATAAAAATCTTTTTTCGAATCGAAAAGCTTCTTCTTTGATATTGTATTCTTTTCTTAATTGATGGTCTAGTTTTAAAAATATTTTTTTGAATTCGTGAGGATGGTTTAAATAATATTCTACTTCTTTTAAAAAGTTATCAAAGTCTTCGTTGGGAATCCAAATTTTTCCGTAACCTTTTGGTCCATATTTTTTTTTAATGTATTCATAACTTCTTAAAAACATTTCCTCAATACTTAGATTGGGAAAAAATTCTAAGGAATAGAGATGTGTACTTTTTAGTATTCCTTTTATTGTAACAAAACGATCCGCAGTTGAAATGATACGACCATAAGTGGAACGAGGAGTATATTTTAAAGACGCACGATGGTCAATAATCGCAGTAGCCATTATTTGTCTTTCTTCATCCGTAAAAAAGTGAGGTAGTACTTGATCTTCTAATAGCATTTGGGCAGAATTTTTTTCATGTTCTTCTCTTCCTTTGAAACAAGCAATGTCATGAAAGATTGCAATTGTATAAACCATATTCATGTCAACATTTAAATTTTTGGATAGTTTGATACTCCTTTCAATGACTTCATTGATGTGCCATATTTGATGTGACCAGTCATTTTTTTCATACATGGGTAGAATATTTTCTTTTAAATATATTTTTAATTCTTTTTTAATCATATTGATGACTCCTTTTTGTATGATACAATATTTTTCTCTTTCAGTCCATTGTACGCTGTTGTTTTTTGTGATAGAATAAATTTTAGAATAGGGGTGACCATATGAATGAATTTTTTCCTCATTTTCAAGTAGATTATTCTAAAAATCGTAGTAATAAGGAAGCAATTTTTCAAGGTCAAACGTATCGGATTACTGTTTTGAGTGAACGCCTATTGCGGTTAGAATATAATAAGGATGGTATTTTTTTTGATGATTTGACAGAGCAAGTGATTAATCGTAATTTTGAAGTTCCAGAGTTTCAAATTCAACAAGATGATAAATTTTTAGAAATTACTACGAAATATTTTAAGTTACAATATATTAAAGAGAAACCTTTTTTGGGTTCTAAACTTGCTCCTGATGCTAATTTAAAAGTTACTTTAGCAGGAACGGATAAAATTTGGTATTTTCATCATCCAGAAGCTCGAAATTTTGGAACAACTCCAATGAGTTTGGATGAAAATAGTAAGAAGTTTTCGACTGTAAAAGGATTATATAGTGTAGATGGTTTTGCATCATTTGATGATTCTTCTTCTTTGGTTTTAATGCCAGATGGAACTTTGATGACAAATACAATTCCAAGAATTGATACGTATTTGTTTGTTTATCGAAGAGATTTTGGTCTTTGTTTGAAAGATTATTTTACGTTGACAGGGTATCCAGCTTTGATTCCAAGATATGCTTTGGGGATTTGGTGGAATCGAAATGAAATTTATAATTTTCAAGATACGAAAGATTTGATTTTAAATTTTAATCGAAATCAAATTCCATTATCGATTCTTTTGCTTGGTGAGTTTTGGCATTTAAAGGATAAAAATGATTTGTCATTATATAAAACAGGTTTTACGTTTAATCGGAATTTATTTCCAGATCCTAATTTTTTCTTAAATTATATGCATGAGAGAGGAATTCGTGTTGGGATTAATTTGAATCCAATGGAAGGAATTATGCCTCATGAGGATAGTTATGATGTGATTGCAAGAAATTTAGGTCTTAATGATCGCTATACCATTCCTTTTAATGTTTTTGATAAAATGATTATGATACAGTATTTTGAATATTTGATTAAGCCATTAACACAAAAAGGTGTGGATTTTTTCTGGATTGATTATTATCAAATAAAAGATCCAATTACGCTTCGTGCTTTGAGTTATTATCATTTTGAAGATTATAAGCAGTATCCAGATCGTCGAGGACTCGTGTTAGCACGAAATGGAGGAGTTGCTGCTCATCGATATCCTGTTTTGTATTCTGGAGAAACAACGGTTAGTTGGGATACTTTAAAAATACTACCTTATTATAATTCTTTGGCCAGTAATAAAGGAATTAGTTTTTGGAGTCACGATGTTGGTGGATATAAGGATGGAGTTGAAGACGCAGAGTTATATATGCGTTATGTTCAGCTTGCTTGTTTTAGCCCGATTTTCCGTTTTTCAGCAAAAGAAGGGCATTATTATAAGAGAGAACCTTGGAGATGGGATGTTAAAACACTTACTATTGTAAGGGATTATTGTATTTTACGACATCGTTTTATCCCTTATCTTTATGCAGAAGCTTATAAGTATCATAAAACTGGGCTTCCCATTGTACAACCACTTTATTATTTAAATCCGTTGATTTATGATGAGCCAATGTATCGAAATGAGTATTATTTTGGAACAGAACTTTTTGTGGCACCGATTACAGTAAAGAAAGATATGGTTATGAACCGTGCCATTACAAGAATTTTCTTGCCTGAGGGTACTTGGTATGATTTTAAAACGGGTAAGAAATTTCTTGGAAATAAGTATTATGTGGTTTTTTATAAGGATGAAGATTATCCAGTGTTTGCAAAAAAGGGAAGTATTATTCCTCTTGCAGATTTAGAAAATAATATTAATGTAACGAATCCTCCAGAGACTATGGAAATTCATGTGTTTCCTGGACAAAGTAATACATATTATTTGTATGAAGATGATGGATTTAGTTCGCTTTATGAACAAGGTTATTATATTATGACCACGATTGATTATAATTATCTACAAAATAATTATACTTTGATTATTCGTCCTGTTGAAGGAAAAAGTGGAATGATTCCAGAAACTAGAGATTACCGAATACGGTTTCGGAATACGAGAGAAGCAGAAGATGTAAAAGCTTATGTGGATAAGGATTTGATTCCATGTGAAACTTTTGTAGATGATGCAGACTTTATTGTTATGGTTCATAATGTAAAGACAACGAAACAACTTACGATTAATTGTAAGGGAAAAGATATTGAGATTGATGCAGTACGTATTATTAATGAAGATATTGATTCAATTATTAATGATTTGCAAATTGAAACGCGATTAAAAGAAGAGATTGCATCAATTATGTATAGTGATGTGGATGTAAAGAAAAAACGAATTCAAATTAAGAAATTAAAAAAACGTGGACTTGATTCTATCTTTATTCGAATGTTTTTAAAATTATTAGAGTATGTTTCTGAATTGTAGAAATATGCTTTTTTTATGATAAAATTTTACTTTTAAAAATAGTGATTTCATAGATATAATACAAAATATATGATTAACTTTGTGTTATTAAAGTGAGAAAGTAAAATAAAACTTCTAAACTAAAAATAGTAGAGAAGTTTTTTTGTGTGGAAGTATGGTGAGGTTTATGAAGAAGAAAGTCTCTTTGTTATTGTTAGTTATTGCGGTTGTAGCTCTAGTTTCAACAGTAAGTTATGCTTATTGGAATATAACATTTGAACAAACTGATGATAATGTAGTTGTAACGGATTGTTTTAAAATAACTTATGAAGAAGATACGAATAGTAATATTCATTTAGATCGAGGTTACCCAATTCGTGATGAAGAAGGAAAGAATCTAACTCCATATGTGTTTTGGATGGAAAATATCTGTAATAGTATGGCAGAATATCAAGTAAACTTAGAGAGTATGAGTAGTAGTACCATGCCAGAAAGAGTATTAAAAGCGATGATTAATGATGAGAATGGTGTACTACTTCGAAATCCTGTAGAATCAACGGTAGGAGAAAGAGCTTTTAAGATACATAGTGGAAGTTTATATCCGAAAGAGAAGAAGAGAATGGAAGTAAGGATATGGATGGATGAAAGTACTACGATGGATGATGTAGATGTGATGAATAAAACATATGTGGGAAAAGTAACAGTAGTAAGTAGTTATCAAAAAGAGAATCAAAGATACACAGAAGAAATCTTACATGGAACGGACCCAGTACTAAAAGATGGATTAATACCAGTAACAATCGATAACGATGGAACCGTAAAAAAGGCAGATATGAATACAGCATGGTACAACTATAGTAATCAAAAGTGGGCGAATGCAGTCATATTAGAAAATGAAAGTACAACGTATCAAGAAGGAGAAGAAATACCAGAGGATAATATCGAGAGTTATTTTGTATGGATACCAAGATACAAATATAAGATATGGAATATGGGAAAATATGAGACATTAACGAACATAGATTACAATCAGGTACATATTATTGATGTAATTTTTGGAACGGATACCACAAAAGATAGTGAGTATGAATGTTCTAGTCCAGGAGTAAGTGGAGCAGATGGAACTTGTAGTGTAGGGAA
>CAOWNX010000029.1:3533-8269 GCA_948552115.1 uncultured Bacilli bacterium | reverse complement strand
AAAGGATAATGATGATTCTTTAACTGGAGATGATGTTCGTGAAGGTCTTACGATGATTGTAAGTTGTAAACATCCCGATCCACAATTTGAAGGGCAAACAAAAGGAAAACTTGGAAGTGCAGAAGTAAAGAAGATTGCTGATGATGTATTTAGTAATGGTTTTGAACGGTTTTTGATGGAAAATCCAGAAGAAGCTAAGATTATTGTTGATAAAGCAACCGTCGCTTCCAGAGCTCGTATGGCAGCAAAGAAAGCTAGAGAATTAACTCGAAGAAAAACAGCTTTAGATACTTTTAATACGATTGGAAAATTGTCTGATTGTACGAGTAAGGATGCTTCGATTTCTGAAATTTTTATTGTCGAGGGAGATAGTGCAGGTGGATCTGCGAAGGATGCGAGAATGCCTAAAACGCAAGCAATTTTACCGTTACGTGGAAAGATTTTAAATGTGGAAAAAGCAAGATTGGATCGAGCTTTAGGAAATGAAGAAATTCGTACGATTATTACTGCATTTGGAACGGGTATTGGAGATGAATTTGATATTGAGAAACTTCGTTATCATAAAATTATTATTATGACTGATGCAGATGTAGATGGAAGTCATATTCGAATCCTTCTTTTAACACTATTTTATCGCTTTTTTAGACCGATTGTTGAGGGTGGGTATGTATATGCTGCACAACCCCCTTTATATAAGGTTGTATATGGTAAAAATATTAAATATGTTCAATCGGATGAAGAACTTGCAGAGTATCGTGCAACGCTTCCTCCAAATGCAAAACCTCTGGTTCAACGTTTTAAAGGTCTTGGAGAAATGGATGCGATTGATTTGCGAGAAACAACAATGCATATTGAAAATCGTGTTTTAAAGCGAATTACGGTGACAGATGCAATGGCTGCAGATCAAGTGTTTACGGACTTGATGGGGGATGATGTTCTTCCTAGAAAAACTTATATTGAAGAACAAGCGCCTTATGTTACGAATTTGGATATTTAGGAGGGTGTTATGGATAGAATTATAGAAAATAATATTGTTAATGAAGTTCAAGATTCTTTTATGGATTATGCGATGAGTGTAATTGTTTCTAGAGCTTTACCAGATTTGAGAGATGGGTTAAAACCAGTTCATCGTCGTATTTTGTATTCTATGTATGAGTCAGGTTATACTCCAGATAAACCACATCGTAAAAGTGCGAGAATTGTTGGAGATGTTATGGGAAAATATCATCCACATGGGGATTCTTCGATTTATGATGCAATGGTTCGTATGGCTCAACCGTTTAGTTTTCGTCATATGTTAGTAGATGGTCATGGAAATTTTGGAAATTTGGATGGTGATGGAGCCGCAGCAATGCGTTATACAGAAGCTCGTTTATCGAAATTATCTTTGGAAATGGTTCGGGATATAAATAAGAATACCGTAGATTTTGAATCAAATTTTGATGAAACGGAGAAGGAACCAAAGATATTACCAAGTCGTTTTCCAAATATTTTAGTGAATGGAACAATGGGAATTGCAGTTGGTATGGCAACAAATATTCCTCCTCATAATTTAGGTGAAGTGATTGATGGATGTGTCGCTTATATTGATAATCATGATGTTACAACAGATGAGTTAATGGAATATATTAAAGGTCCTGATTTTCCAACTGGAGCAACTATTTTAGGGAATAGTGGAATTAAGAAGGCTTATGAAACAGGTCGTGGTACAATTACGATTCGTGGTAAGGTTGAAATTGAAGAGAATAATGGAAAATCACGAATTATTGTTACAGAACTTCCTTATCAAGTTAATAAAGCTGATTTTCAAAGTCGAATTGGAGAATTAGTTCGAGATAAGATTTTAGATGGTATTAGTGATTTACATGAGGAATCTAATTTAGAAAATCCTGTTCGTGTTGTGATTTATTTGAAACGGGATGCAAATGCTAATGTGGTTCTTAATAATTTGTATAAACATACGCAGTTACAAACAACATTTGGTATTAATTTCTTGATGTTAGATCAGCAAAAACCTAAGGTATTGCCTTTGAAAGATATTATATCGAAGTATATTGATTATCAAAAGGAAATTATTATTCGTAGAACGAAATTTGAGTTGGGAAAAGCGCAGGAACGAGTTCATATTTTAGAAGGTTTAAAGATAGCTTTAGATCATTTGGATGAAGTGATTAAAATTATTCGTGAATCTAAAACAGATGTTATTGCAAAAGATCAGTTAATGCAACGTTTTGCACTTGATGAAATTCAGTCTAATGCAATTTTAGAAATGAAGTTACGTAGGTTAACTGGATTAGAACGCGAGAAGATAGAAAATGAACTATCAGAACTTTTAAAATTAATTGATGAGTTATTAGCTATCTTAGCAAGTGAAGAAAAAGTGTTAGCTATTATAAAAGACGAGTTATTAGAAATTAAAAATAAGTATGCAGATGAACGTCGTACTAATATTGATATGACGGCTATTGAATATATTGAAGATGAGTCTTTAATACCAGAAGAAAATATTATGATAGCTTTAACGAATAAGGGATATATTAAACGTACAACTGTAGATACGTTTAAATCTCAAAATCGTGGTGGTGTTGGAGTAAAAGGAATGGGAACAAATGAAGAAGATTTTGTTGAGCATTTAATTAACTTATCCACACATGATTTTGTATTATTTTTTACAAATAAGGGAAAAGTTTATCGTTTGAAGGGGTATGAAATTCCAGAATTTAGTCGTCAATCTAAGGGCCTTCCAATTATTAATTTACTTCAAATTGAAAAGGATGAAATGATTAATAGTGTTATCAACATTAGTAATGATCATAATTATAAAAATTTACTATTTGTAACTAAATTTGGAATTGTTAAGAAAACAAATATTAATGATTTTGATAATATTCGTTCTTCTGGAAAAATTTGTATTAATTTAAAGGATAATGATGAATTGATTGCAGTTAAGAAAACAACAGGTAATGATTTGGTATTGTTAGGTTCTAGTTCTGGTAGAATGGTTAAATTTAATGAATCTGAATTACGAGTGATGGGACGTACAGCAACTGGTGTTCGAGGAATTAATCTTGGAGAAAGTACTTGTGTTGGCGCAGAAATTGCAACAGATAATGATAAAGTTTTAATTGTTACTGAAAAAGGTTATGGTAAACAAACTAGTGTCAGTGAGTATCGTGGTACGAAACGTGGTAGTAAAGGTGTTAAAGCTTTAAATGTAACTGAAAAAAATGGAAGTATTTCTTCATTTAAAGTAGTTGGAGAAAATCAAGATGTAATTATTATTACTGATACTGGTATGCTAATTCGTATGCCATTGGATCAAGTTTCAACTTTAGGTAGAGTTACTCAAGGTGTAAGGTTAATTCATTTAAAAGATAATCAAATGGTTTCTACAATTAGTTTAGTAGATCATGAAGAAGATACGATAAGTAATGAAAATGATTCAGAAGAAGAAAATTAAAGAATGTTCCACGTGGAACATTCTTTTTATATTTTTTTTAAAATTAATATTTTTTATAGTATGTAATTTAATAATAATTGCACTTAAACAACAGAATAATTATGTTAGTTATATAAAATATTATAATGTTTCACGTGAAACATTGTGCATAACTCTTTTTTAATGTATTATACAATTAAAATTCCATTTATTTAAAGTTAAGCTGTCTATAAGTTTAATAAATATAAATGATCAAGTTTCTAATTTTAATTATATTAAGAAAGATTAATCTATATTTTTTAATTAGATTTTAATATTCAAAATAAATTTTGTTTTATTATTTGATTACTATTTAATTATTAAATGATTTCAATTATTTTTTATAGACTTAAAATTTGTTAGGTCTTATAATATAATTAACAATAATTTTTATTCAATTAGTATACATTTAACATGCTATAAAATTATATTAATGTTCCACGTGGAACATTATGTGGATAACTTTGTTTTAAATACTTTAAAATATAAGTATTTTTTATTTTAAATTACTTTTAGTATTATAAAGGGATAATTTAATTTTTTAAAATTTTGATATTTAATCCAAAATATAATTTATCAATATAAAATCATTTTTTAATTATGCAATGTTTCATGTGAAACATTGTGTATAACTATAAATTGAATATATGTTCCACGTGGAACATATAAAAAAGTTGATAATTATGATTTGATTTGATAATATATTTTCGTGCAACAAATATATTGCAAACTGGTCAGGATCGGAAGATAGCAGCCAATGCAACCTCTATTTGTGTGCACTTTTTATTTGAGGAGAAAAATTTATGTCTGAATATTTTGAATTGTGTATTAAATTAGCACGTAAGGCTTCTGAAGAAGGTGAGGTTCCTATTGGAGCAGTTATTGTTAAAGACAATGAAGTTATATCAAAAGCTTATAATAAGCGTGAAAAATACCATGATATTATGGCTCATGCTGAAATTCTGGCAATCAAAGAAGCCTCTTCTAAATTGAAATCATGGAATCTTTCAGATTGTTTACTTTTTGTAACTTTAAAACCTTGTTCTATGTGTGAAAGTGTAATTAAACAGTCACGTATTCAAAATGTATATTATTTGTATGATAAATTGGATTATAAGAAAGAATATGATAAGACTATTTTTGAGCATTATGAGATTCTTAATTTGTCTAATTTGTATGGGAAAATACTGACTGATTTTTTTAAGAATAAAAGGAAAAAATAAGAGATATATGATATAATTATTATTAGGTGGTTTTC
>CAOWNX010000029.1:0-3511 GCA_948552115.1 uncultured Bacilli bacterium | reverse complement strand
ATGGAATATAAAGTTTTTTATCGAAAGTATCGTCCTGATAATTTTAAAAATATTGTTGGTCAAGAATATACAAAAAC
The DNA here is from genome assembly GCA_948552115.1 of uncultured Bacilli bacterium. GTDB lineage: Bacteria > Bacillota_I > Bacilli_A > RF39 > UBA660 > MGBC162267. The sequence goes on along the minus strand of CAOWNX010000029.1, from coordinate 3,434 downwards.
TATGTTGCAGAATGCTATTAAAAATGAAAAGGTATCACATGCTTATATATTTACTGGCCCTAGAGGTACAGGAAAAACAAGTACAGCAAAAGTTTTTGCAAAAGCTATCAACTGTGAACATCCTATTAATGGAGAAGCTTGTGGTTCTTGTACCTCTTGCCTTAATTTTTCCAATAGTGCTGATATTATAGAGATAGATGCTGCTTCTAATAATGGTGTTGATGAAGTAAGAGAGCTTATCAACAATGTAAAAATAGCTCCTACTACTAGTAAATATAAGATATATATTATTGATGAAGTACATATGATGACTCAAAGTGCATTCAATGCCTTGTTATTAACATTAGAAGAGCCTCCAGCTCATGTTATTTTTATTATGGCGACTACAAATATTGAAAGTGTCCCAATTACTATCTTGTCTCGTTGTCAAAGATTTGATTTTAAAAAATTTACTATGGAAGAATTAAAGTATCAAATTTCTTTTGTTTGTGAAGAAGAAAAAATAAAAATAACTCCCGAAGCTATAACAGAAATAGCTTATATTTCAGAAGGCGGAATGCGTGATGCCTTAAGTTTATTAGATCAATTATCTGCAAATTCTGAAGAAATTACGATAGAAAATATATTATCTAATTATGGAACAGTTTCTAATGGTTTTATTCAAAAAGTAGTTCAAAGTATGCTAGATAATGAAATTCCGTTGATATTAAACCAATTTGAGGAATTAAAGAAAAGTTCTGCTGATTATAAAATTTTTATAAAAAAATTAATTCAAGAGCTTTTGAATTATGCTATTAGATTAAAAACAGAATATGTAAAATCAAAATATACTTATGAACAAATTAAAAATATTATTTTTGAATTGAATCATTGTTTGAATGAAACGAATATCAATGTTAATCCTTATCATTTAATTGAATTGGTTTTGTTAAACTATATGCATTCAGAAAAATTAGAAAATCCAGTGTTAGAAAGTGAAGTAGAAAAACCAAAGGAAATTTTAATTTCAAAAGAATTGGATATTCCAAAAAATAATATAAAAGATATAGGGTTTCCAGAAGAAAAAGAAACATTTGATTCGTCTGATGAGTTATCTGATTTAGAAGAAATGAAGAAAATTCGAGTAAATAATTGTTTCTGTAATGCTCAAAAAAATGTTTTATCTGAATTAAAAGAAATCTGGAAAGATATTTCTACTTCTCCAATTCCTGATGATATTTTGAATTTATTAATTGATTCTAGTATTGTAGCTGCTTCGGATACCCATGTTATTTTAACTTCTGCATTACCAAGCACTTCAATTTTGATTAATCGAAGAATTAATGAAATTACTGATTATTTATGTGAATTTTTTGGAAAAGATTATATTTTTATTTCTTTAAATGAAGAAGAGTGGAAAAAAGAACGAAATGAGTATGTTGTTAATATACGTAACGGGGTTACTTATCAATATCTCGAAGAGAAAATAATTGAATCTTCTGAAACTTTGTTAGTAGAAAATGAAGATTCCATTGAAAAAATTGCTCAAGATTTATTTGATCATGATAAAATAGAAATAGTTTAGAAAGAAGGAATTTGTTTATGAATATGCAAAATATCATGGCTCAAGCTCAAAAGATGCAAAGAGATTTACAAAAAAAGAAAGAAGAATTAAATCAAGAATTGTTTACTGGAAAATCCGATTGGATCGAAGTTGTTTTTAATGGAAAAAAAGAATTGGTTTCTGTAAAAGTACTTTTTGATGGAGATATTACATCTGAAGATAAAGATGTTTTAGAGGATATGTTTCAAATTGCTGTAAAAGATTCTATTTCAAAAATTGATGCAGCTTTTCAAGAAAAAATGGGAGCATATGCTGGAATGTTAGATGGATTAATGTAAAATGATTTATCCAGAAAAGTTAGAAAAAATAATTGAATTTTATAAGAAGCTTCCAGGAATCGGCGAAAAGAGTGCGGAAAGGTTAGCTTTAGCTACTTTGGATTTTAAAGAGGAAGACATTTTAGATTTTTCAGAAAATATAAAATCTGCTCGTAAAAATTTGCATCCTTGTAGTATGTGTGGTCATTTAACAGATCAAGAAATTTGTCCGATTTGTTCGGATAATGCAAGAGAAAAAAATTTAATTTGTGTAATAGAAGATTATAAAAGTGTTTTTTCTTTTGAAAAAGTGGGAAATTTTAGAGGCGTTTATCATGTGTTAAATGGGTTAATATCTCCGATGGATAATATTGGTGCAGATGATATTAATTTATCTAAATTAGTTCAACGAGTAGAGCAATTAGAAAATCCAGAAATTATTTTAGCTTTAAAATCTTCTATTGAAGGAGAAACTACAACTTTGTATATTAAAAAGATTTTCGAAAATAAAAATGTAGTAATTTCAAGATTGTCTTATGGCTTGCCTATAGGAGCTGAAATTGATTATATTGATACAATTACTTTAGATCGTGCACTTAGTGATCGAAAGCAGATTTCGGAATAAAATACTTCTTTTTTTCATAATATTTATTGAGGGATAATATGAAAAAAAAGATAATAAATCTATGTCGTAAAGTCGTTGTAGCATTTTTGATGCTTTATGGTTTTAATTTATTGGTTAATTCCATTAATATTTTTATTCCAATTAATTATATTACCGTTGGGACGGTAACCTTTTTAGGGGTTCCTGGTTTATTATCTTTAGTAGCAATGTTTTTTATAATAAAATAAGTAGTAGGTGGTTTATCAATGAAGCAAGACGGTTTGAAACAGATTTTACAAAGTTATCAAGAGAATCGTCTTTCTCATGCCTTTTTGTTGGAAACAAATAATCAAGAAGAATGTTTTGAAGATTTAAAACATCTTTTATGTCAGATTAATTGTGAACATGATTTTCAAAAAGATTGTGATGCTTGTAATTTATGTTCTCTTATTTTAAAAGAAAAATTACCTAGTTTCTATGTAATTCGTCCAGATGGTCAAAATGTAAAAAAAATTCAAATTACAGAAATGAAACAGCGATTTAGTACAAAACCTATTTATTCAAAATATCATATGTATGTTATTTTGAATGCAGAGAAAATGAATTCTTCATCCGCAAATGTAATATTAAAATTTTTAGAAGAACCAGAAGATTATATTTTGGGTTTTTTTGTTACGAATAATAAAGAAAATGTTATTGATACGATTAAAAGTCGTTGTCAAATATTTCCTTGTTTTTATGATACGGATGAAATTGTTGAAGAAAATATTAAAAATTTATCGATACAATTATTAAAAAATATTCATATCGATAAAGATTTTTCTTTGTTATCGAATCGTTTTTTGATTGAAGAAAAATTATCAAAGGATGATTTTCAAAAGATTTTGCGGTATATTATACATATTTATTATTTATTTTATAAATCAAAATTTCAAAGTGATACTGATTTAACTACATATCGAGAATTATC
>CAOWNX010000028.1 GCA_948552115.1 uncultured Bacilli bacterium | reverse complement strand
ATCTGTTTCTAAGCTTTGAATTACTGGTGTTGAGTTTACAACTGGAGTTGGTGTAATTGGAATATTTGGAACTGGTGCAGTTGCATTTTGTATCGATTCAACAGGGTTTGTGATAACTGGAGTATCAACGATTGGGGGAACTGTAGGGGTTGGTTGAACTATTGTCTCATTCGTAATTGGATTTTGGCTTATTCCATTATTTATTGCATTTTCTACAGGATTTACAGAAGGTTGAATGGTAGGATTTATAACCATATTATTGATTGGTTGCTGTGGTTGTGTATTTATTACTTCTTGAGAAATTTGTGGAGTTGGAGATACTGGGGTTACCGTTGGCATTGCTGGTGATACAGGAACAGAGTAATTCGATTGGAAAAATTGCTTTAGTGATGTAATATTATTTTCTTTTACCGCAATTTGTTTTCCTTTTTTTTCTTCTGTTACAGATATTTCAGCTTTTTTTGTTAACATTAATTTTGTCATTATAAAACACCTGCCACTTCTGCTTTTCCATTAATAATGTCTATAATTGTTTTTTTTGTTTCATTCCAGGCAGCTTCATTATTTATCGGTTGGTAAATTCCATTTTGTTCCCAAAAGAATTCTATAATGTAATTTGCTCCATTCATTTCTCCTGTTTCAACGGCAACAATTGGAATATTTTTTATATTTGGATGTTCGTCATCAATTGATTTAAAAAAACATACTAATTTTCTTTCAATTCTTTCTCCGCTTGGAGTAACTAATATCACTTTCTCGTCCATTGAAAATCCCTCTATTCTTTTATGATTATAACAAAAAGAGGATCAATTATCAATCTTTAATTTTGGCAATTATGAAATATCTGCAGCCAAAAGCACAATTATTTTTTAAATATTCGTCTATTTTATCAACATCGTTGATAGGTTTAAAATTTTTGTTTGTTTTGCTATTAAAACCTTTGAGTCTTATTTTTCCATAAGCCCAATCTCCAACAATGTAATCATAGGTATTAAAGTAATCGGTAATTTTCTCTTTTAGTATATCAATATCGATTGCATCTTTTACATTTTTTAATATATGATATTTAATCTGGTTAATTTCTATTTCTTTCATTTTATCCCCCTAGTGTTTTTACAGTAATTACAAAAATTGTCATTAATACGGTTGCAATCACACTTAGTAATAGTAACATATCTACATAACCATTTCCAGTTGTAAAGGCATTATTATATCTTTTGTAGTAAGCGATTGCTTGTTTTAAGTGTTCCATTTTATTTTTGTCTTCTGCATCAATTCTAAAGAAATTTAGTATTTTTAGATTTAATTGTTCTAATGTGTTTTCGTCCATTATGGAAATATTTTCTAATGTATATCCAAGGGTGGTATAGGCTTCTGGAATTAATGTATTTTTCTGGTATGGTAAGATTTTAAAGTCATGATTGGATTCAAAATATTTTGTTTGATAGTATAAGTCTAATTCTTTGGTATTTATATTTTTTATTGATATTTCTTGTTGTATGTATGGATTGGAATTGTTACTTAAATATAAATAGTTTAGAAATTCTTTTTCTTGTGTTTCAGTAATTTGAATTGCTTTTTTTCTGATAAAAAACATATCTATTAGGTACTTTTCTATTTGTAACAGGAATGAATTTGTTGGCTTTCCTTGAGTTTGTGCTTCAAAATAGCTTTGAAAACATTTTTTGAAATCTTGTAATTTTTTTATGGAAAAGCCAAATTTGGTGATGTTTGTGTCAAATCCTCCCATTCGATTTTCATTGCTTGTTCGAAATGGATTTATAATATCTAGTTCTCCATAAATAAATGTTAAGGTTCTTATTACCATTACAGGGAATGAAAAAAATATAGGAGTTGATTCATTCTCTTTGTTTACTATGTATTGGTTAATCGCAGATGTAAAAGCTTGATTAATAAATATGTCAGCTCCCATGTTCCTCACCTATTATACAGTATACCACAATCTTTAATTGATAGGAACATTTAAAATGTTGCTTTTTGTCTCATATACTCCTCCATATAATGATGGAACTGTGCCATTAATAATTTGAGCAGAAAGTAATATTTCATATTTTAAGTCTTTAGTTTGGAATGTTACTGGGGTGATGATTTCGTGTTGTAAGGAGATATCCATGTATATTTCGATTAGAGCATTATTAATTCCATAATTTTGTACTCTTGTTTTTAAGTTGGTTAACAGTGTTCCGATAAATTTTATTTTTACTGGTATTTTGGGTCCTAAATTGGTTATGTATATGTTGTTGCTGGCAACTCCTATCGGCATACTCAAAATAAAACCATTTGTTCCATTTGACAGTTCTTCATCGTAGTAATCTAAATTTAATGTTCCATTTTCAATTGCATTAAAATCATTTTTTATGTTTTGTGCAAGAATTTGCAACATTTGATATGCTGTTTTAATATTGTAATTTACGTTTATAATTTCATCATTTTTATTTTTATAAACGGTATATAGATTATCATATAATTGTTGGTCAAATTTTTCTAATAAGGAATAATCATTAAAGATGTTATAAGTAAGTTTTTCAATATTTTTTGAGGCAATTTCAATTAATTTCGGCGTGATTTCTTGATTTAGAAATAGTAGTATTTTGACACAAAAAAAGCAAATAAATAAAACTATAACACTTATGATTGTTGATATTTTTGGTTTTATCCATTTCCTTGTTTTTAGTTTGGTTCTTCTCATATTAAATTTTATGAGTTTTTTTTAAAATAATTCTAGTTTTAAAGAGCTATTTAAGAAAATTACAATTCCAGCAATGGCAAGTAAAATTACGATTACCGAAATAATTATTAAAATGTTTCGATTCGAATTTATATCTTTTTTTAAATCATCAAAATCATCAAAGTCACTATCTCGAAATGATAAGTTGCCTGTATAAAAAGAATCTTCTTCTTTTTCTTTTTTTGATTTTTGCTCTTTTTTCATTTCTAAAGTGGGTAAGTCGTTTTCATCCTCAAAAATTTTCATACTTTCTTCCAGATCTTCTTTGGCTCCTAAAACCATTGTGTTTTCATCACCTTTTAAATCAGAAAGTATATCTAAGGGATCTAATTTCGTTTTTTGCATTTCGTTTTCTGTTATGGTATTAATTAATTCTAATAATTCATCTTTTGTTTTTGAGTCAGATGCTTTGAATTCATTTTCTTTCTCTTTTTCTTCGTTGAAATCTAAATTTTTTAAAATATCATATTGGGTATCTCTTACTTTTTTTAATCGTTCTTTTTCATAATTGACTTCTTTTTCTTCTCGTGCTTTTTCTAATATCGCATTGATGTCATATTCCTTGGTTTGCTCTAATTCAATTTTTTTTTCTTCGATTTCAGGTACTAGTTTTACTTCACGGCGTTTTGGTAAACCATGATAGTTTTTTTCCAATATTTCTTTAATTTTATCTACATTGACATAATTGGAATCATTTTCACCAATAACTTTCGCGTTGCTAGCAAGACTGTAGTCATTTAACTCACTATTGCTAATATCTTTATACAGGTTACTATTTTTATTGGTTCGTGATTTTGTATATTGGCTATTATCACTTAAGTATTTTTCTGATCTACTTCTCATAGCTAACTATCCTTTCTCATAAATCATATCATATTTTTATTTTTTTGAAAACTTTATTTCTATTTGATTTTTCAATTTATAATTTATATAATGTTTGTGAGGTGAACTTATGAAAAAAATCGTTTTAAAAAGTGAAGCTTGTATTGGATGCGGAGCTTGTGTAGGAATTGATTCAGAACATTTTGAATTTAGTGATGATGGCTTTTCTGTCATTAAGTCTCAAGAAAATTTAGATTCTACTGCTTTACAAGATGCAATCGATGCTTGTCCAGTTGCTATTATTAGTTTAGAAAATGCAAATGAGGAAAGCGTAAAAGAAGTGGAACGTGTTGAAAATAAAAAAGCTTGTGAAACAGAAAATCATACTTGTGAATGTCATGAGGAAAATACATGTTCTCATTGTCATTGTCATGATGAAAAAAAAGCTGCATAAGCTTTTTTTACTTGAGAGAATATAATTTCTTTACTTCTTTGATTGTGAGGGGACGGTATTCTCCTTTTTTTAATCCTTCTAAGTTTAGAAAGGCATAACTTTCTCTTTTTAGTTCTAATACTTTTTTATCGAATGAAGCAAAAATCTTTTTAATAATATGATTTCTTCCTTCGGTAATTGTAATTTCTATTTTGGAAGTGTTTTTGGTTTTGTTTTTCATACGTTGCTTGATTCGTTTGGGAACGACTTTTCTTCCATCAATTTCAATTCCATTTTTTATTTTTTGAAATTCTGCTCCAGTTAGTATTCCATTAATTTTTGCAAGATATGTTTTTTCAATGTTATGACTAGGATGCATTAATAAGTTGGCAAGATTTCCATCATTTGTTAAGAGTAATAAACCTGTTGTATCGTAATCTAGTCTACCTATTGGATAAATTCTAGTTTTCGTCGGAAGGAAATCAATTACTGTTTTTCGATTTTTTTCGTCTTTTACAGAGGTAATTGTTTTTTCTGGTTTATATAGTAAGTAATACTCTTTTTCTTCTTTGTTTAGGTGATTTCCTTCAACTTCAATGTCTTCTTCTTTTGTTACTTGATATCCTAGTTCTGTAATTATTTTACCATTTACTTTTACTTTGCCACTTTCAATTAATTTTTCGGCTTTTCTTCTTGATGTATAACCACTATTTGCAATAATTTTTTGTAATCGTTCCATATTCTTTCTTCCTTTTTTCGATTCTTTTTTTTTAATTTTCTTCTAGTAATATTTGCTTTATTTCTTTCCAATTCATTACTCGTATTATTTTTTCTTTCTCTAATTCTTCTTTTGGTATTTTTTGGTTCATTTCAGTAGAAAATAATAGTTTGAGTTTTCCACTTTTTAAATTTTGGGGTATGTCATCAATGATGATATCATATGCAATTAATTCTTTTTTGTTTAAAAAAATGATTTGTTCTGGTGCAATAAATGGCAGTTTTTCTTGAAGATATTCCATTTTATATTTTAAATGGTTCCCATTTTGATAATTTGCATCTGGTATATTATAAGAGGAAACAATATATAATTCAAATTTTTCGTTTAAGTTCTGAATTACTTCATAAGCATCTTTTTTTAATGGAGAAGATTCATACATATTTAATGGCTTTTGTCGAAAGAATTCTTCTTTTCTTTTTCCTAAGGCCTCTTGTAAGAAATATCCTGTTTTTTGGATGTCTATTTTTTCTCCTAAAAAATCTTCAATTTGTTGGCGAAATGTTCCATCTGTAATTACTTCGTCCATGTCAATCATTAGTTTCTTTTTCATAGGTTTCTATTCCTTTTTTAAAATCTTTTTTCCATTCTTTCGGAATTTTTGCTATAAATTGATAAGTTTTTTTAGTCGTTGGATGAATCCAAGATAATTTGGTTGCGTGAAGTGCTAATCTTCCATAATTATTTTTTTGGCTACCATATTTTTTGTCACCAATTATTGGATGGTTTATGGATGATAGTGCTACTCGAATTTGATTTTTTCTTCCTGTGTCAATATTGATTGTTATCATAGTACCGATGGAATTTTTTTCAAGTACTTCGTAATGTGTAATTGATTTTTTGCCAATGAATTGATTTTTTGTGTCATAAACATGTAGAGTTTTGGTAGAATTTAAATAATTTATTATCGTATCTTTCTTTTTTTCTAATTTTCCTTCGATGATTGCAATGTATTCTCTTTTTGTTACTAGTTTTTCCCAATTTTGTTGCATTGCTTGTTTTATTTTTTCATTTTTGGCAAATACGATAATCCCAGAAGTATCTTTATCTAAGCGATGTAGGATAAAAATTTTGTTTTTGGGATTTTGTTTTTTTACATATTCACTTGCTTCATGATATAAGGTATGATTTTTTTCTTTTTCTGTGGCAATGGTTAAAAATTTCGATGGTTTGTTGATTACTAAAAATTCTTTGTCTTCATAAAGAATGTCCATTTTCTTTTTCATATGTGTAATTCTCCTCTAAGTTTTCCTGAAATATTGGAAGAGATAGCGTTATATTTTGGGATGGAATTTGTGATAAATGATCAATATATTCTTTTTGTTCAGATTCACTTAAGTAAAGCCAATTTTCTGGAAATGGTTTTAATAAGAAATTCATTTTTGTAGCTTCTTCTTTGGTTAAAAAGCGAAATACATTGTAGTTGTACCAGATATCTGCATTTGTCTTTCCTGCTAGTCCATTCATAATTTCTTTGTCGTTTGCATTTCTGGCTTCTGGATAACCCTGATTATACGCAAATACACCTTTATTTATTTGGCAATCACATTTATAGATGCAGTGAGCTAACCAAATAATTGAAATTCGAATGTTTTCTTGGGTATTATTTTCTCCTTTTAAATTTACAAAATGTACAATTTCATATCCCTTGGATGCTAATTCTTTGCTTTTTTCTAATTGATTTTTATATCGATTTAATTGCTTTATGTATTCTTGTTCGTTATCAAAGTTTTCTCTTATTGGTTCATCCCGAACAATGTAGATTTTATCCACTTCTTTTGATTCTTGCATTTCTTGTTCGCTTTTCTTGATGATGGGAATGATAATTTCTTCTCCACAAATTTCTCTTGTTAGTTGTCCAGGGTTGTCGAGTATTTTTTTATGTCTTTCTTGGGTAATTAGCGCTTCGATTAGATTTGGACACAATCCATATTTTTGAGCGTATTCTTCAATTATTGTTCCATATAATTCTTGAGTCATTTTTCTAGATTGCATTTCTTCACTTTGGATGATTTCAAATGGAATGATTTGGATTAAGCTGGTATCTATTTCACTGGATGCCAGTTGTGGAGAGATGGGGATTTGACTTTTTTCTATTTTTGATTGAATTGTATTTTCATTTTCGATGATGATTTGAATCGTATTATTTTCTATGTTTAAATCTTTTTCTGGATTTGGCAATTGTTGTTCAATCTGATATTCATTGGAGTTTAATGTCAAATGGTTTGCTTCATTCCATATAACTAGGCAAAGAGCAAATAGTGTAGCGATTTCTGGAATATATTTTAAATTTATTTTTCCTTTTTTTGTTTTTTTTATTTTTGATGTTTTAAAGTTCCTCGAAGGTTTTTTTTGGAAGGTGCAACTTTTGTATACGCCATCCACTTTTTTGTATATATATACGTTTTTTCCATCAGCACTGATAATTTTTATGTATCCAGGATTATATTGTATTTTATTATTTCCTTCTGGAATATTTCTTATAAAATCTGAAAATGTTGAATTACTCATTTGCTTTCTCTTCTTTCCAAATTTGGTCAATATAATTACTTACTTTTTCTAACTCTTGTTCATCGGTAATATCATTTAATTGTTCTTGGTTCTGCGGATCATAGGAAGAAATAAATATATTTAATTCTTGATTTTCATCTAAGGAGTTATCCGTGTAAATTAAATAATTTTTTTTGTATTCTTCTAAACTTAATGTCATTATTATTTCGCATTCGATGCTACCATCTTCTGTGTCGAGCATAAATTTTTCTGTTTTCATAGATTCACCTAAAAGTATTATATCACATTCTTATTTCTTTGAATTTTCTTACTTATAGTTAGTAGAAAAATTTTACTTGATTTTTATTCTTCTAGTTTATTTTCTATTTTTTAACTTTCAAAAAAACATAGTTGTTCTACTATACTTACCTATATTTTGTGATTCATGTATTTCTTTCTTATCGAAAAAGAAATTAAAAATCTAAGTTGTCTGAATCTTTACAATTTTTTGAATTGATTTTGTTTGATTGTGCGAAAACTGATTCCTGTAGAGATATTTAGGTATCTGCCACTGGAGGTAAATGTAACTACCAACACTAGTCTCACAATGGAAAGTGCTACTTTGCTCAAACCAAGGTATTGTAGACAAACCTTAGATTTTGTTATTTAATCCCAATTATTTTGGTTAAAAAAATAAGCTTTCAAAAATTTACTGACTTATTTTTCTTTTTTTATGTGTTTTTTCTTATCGAAACGGAATTAGAATGCTAAGTCAATTTGTTCTTTTAAAATTTTTTAATTTTATTTGATTTCTTTTATGACTTAGTTAGTTCGCGAAAACTGATGTTGATATCCACAGAACCATGATCATGACCGAAAGCAAACACACCAGTACCAGTCCCTCCTGCTCCACCGTTACCACCACTACGGTCGAACCAAGGATAGTCAGAATAGACAAACTATCGTTTTGTATTCTAATCCCAAAACATTTTATTCTTGATTTAATAATTGTTCTATTGCTTTTAAAACTCCTATTTTTCCATATTCATAAGTCAGCGCGCCTTGTTGATAAGCAATATA
>CAOWNX010000027.1:4010-8487 GCA_948552115.1 uncultured Bacilli bacterium | reverse complement strand
CACGATAAGAATCATCTGCTTTTCTTGCATAATAAGTAAATCGTTCTTTTCTACAACCACTTCTAGATTTACATCCATTACAAACGTAAGGTGATTTAGAGAGCTTTTCACAAGATAAATCTTTGTCATAGTGGTTGTTATAAAAATTATTAAAACCACCAGGTTTAGAATAAACTTTATTTCTGTCTATTTCTCTATAAATAGAAGAAGAACTTCTATTTAATTCTTTTGCAATTTTATAAATAGATTTATTATCATTTAATCCATCTTCAATATTTTTTCTATCTTCATAAGATAGATGACAATAATTATTTGTCATTTCTAAATACCTCCTTGTTTGACAAATAAATTGCTTAAGATGATATTATAATTGCTTCTAAATCTTATTGCACATTATCTATGCACTTCTTTTTTTAAAATACATTTAAAAGAAATGTCCAAGAATTAAATAATTTATGCTTACATTTCTTTTTATTTTATGCTAAAATTTGAATTTGTTAAGAACTGAATTGAAAGTGTTGGTGTAAGTTATGAAATCATTAGATTTAGGAAAAGAACCAATTAATAAGTTATTGATTACTTTTGCAGTTCCTTGTGTGATTAGTATGCTTATTAATTCTGTTTATAATATAGTTGATCAAATATTTATTGGAAAAGGAGTAGGTACCGTTGGAAATGCAGCAACCAATGTAATTTTTCCTCTTGTTTTGATTTTTGGGGCGATTGCTTCTTTACTTGGAAATGGAACAAGTGCTAATTTATCTTTGCGTCTTGGTGAAGGAAAAAATGCGGAAGCAAAAAAAGCATTGGGCTCTTCGATTACGGTAATTTTTGTTGTTTCTTTGCTTGTAGGTATTTTGTCTTACATTTTTCTACCACAACTCGTTACTTTGTTTGGAAGTACTGAGTCTGTTTATCCCTATGCACTTAGTTATGGGAAAATTATTGCTTTGGGAGCACCTTTTGTTATTATTTATAGTGCTTTGTCATCGATTATTCGGGCAGATGGTTCTCCAAAATATTCGATGATTATGTTGGTAATTGGAGCAATTATTAATATTATTTTGGATCCAATCTTTATTTTTACTTTGGATATGGGAGTTCGTGGAGGAGCTATTGCTACTGTAATTGGGCAAGTAGTTTCTTGTGTCATGGCAGTTCTTTATTTATTCCACATGAAAAGTATTAAACTTAAGAGAAAAGATTTGATTCCAAATTCATCTATCTTTCGTGTCATGGGTCTTGGATTGTCTAGTTTTATTACGCAAATGACAGTTTTGGTTTTATTTGTATTTATGAATAATATGTTAACTGGTTTGGGAGCAAGTACGAAATTTGGAGCAGATATTCCCTTATCGGTTTATGGAATTATTTCTAAAGTAAATAGTTTGTATATTTCTACCATTTTAGGTATTGCGATTGGAGCTCAACCAATTATTGGTTTTAATTACGGAGCTGGGAATCGCAAACGAGTTCAAGAAATCCTTCGAAAAGTTTTATTCGTTAATGTTTGTGTTGGTATTTTCTTTAATGTATTGTTTGTTTTGTTTCCACAAGAATTGGTGAGTTTCTTTATTACTAAAAGTGATGCCAATTATGAATTGTTTATGGATTTTTCTGTTTTGACTTGTCGTAGTTTTATGATGATTATGGGACTTAATGCGTTAGAGATTACGACGAGTATTGTAGTTCAATCATTAGGAAATGTATTTAAAGCGACGATGGTTTCCTTTGCTCGCCAAATTATATTATTTATACCTATTGCTTGTCTTTTTGCTTTTGTTTTCCATTTTGGAATTTATGGAGTTTTGTATGCAGGACCTATCGCAGATGCTCTATGCTTTTTCTTCTGTATTTATATTTTTGTTAGTGAGTATCGTAAGTTGTCTATCGTATCAGAAACTGAAGATTTGAATCAACAGAAGCAAGAGAATTCTTATTCGGGACCTCATTTTGTAGTTACCATTTCAAGAGAATATGGAAGCGGAGGAAGATATGTTGGACAGTTGCTTGCAAATGAACTCGGGGTACCATTTTATGATAAAGAGTTGATTTCGTTAAGTGCGAAAGAGTCTGGATTGTCAAAGAGTTATGTTGCAGAAATTGATGAGAAAAATACACAAGCAAAATTTGAATCCAATAATGATGATCGATTGTTTATGGCAGAAACGAAAGTAATTCAAAAACTTGCCAAAAAAGAGTCTTGTGTGATTGTGGGTAGGTGCGCCGATTATATTTTAAAGGATGAAAAAGATGTTGTGAAAGTATTTTTATATAGTGATGATTCTTCGAAGGTAAATCGAGTTATCAAATATTATGGCGTGTTACCAGAAAATGCTTTTAAAAAGGTAAAGAAAATGAATCGTGAACGAGCAAAGCATTATAAATTTTATACGAATCGTAATTGGGATCATCGAAGTAATTATGATTTGATGATTCATGTTGATATTTTAGGAGTAGAAGAAACGGCACAGCAGTTGAGTCAATATATAAAGAATCGTTTTCAATAATCTCTTTTCTTTTTTTGTAAGATTTGTTATTCTATTTTTTGAAAGGATTTTATATGACTAAAGAACATAAAGATTATATTTTAGAAAAGTTACAAATTGTGGGTACAATTTTTTGTAGACCTATGATGGGGGGATATCTTTTTTATTATGATAATATTTTATTTGGCGGAATTTATGAGCATGATAATTTTTTGATTAAGAAAACAGCGAGTAATGAGAAGTATGGACTTCGAGAAGAGATTCCATATGTGGGTGGAAAACCGATGTATCTCATGGAAGATTTGGAAGATGAGGAGTTACTTCGAAATATTATTTTAGATACTTGTAAAGATTTGCCAAAGAAAAAGAAATGATAATTATTTCCGTATTGTAAGGTGAGAATATGACGATAAAAGAATTTCAAGAAGCAGTTTCTAAAATTGATCATAAAAATAATATGATTGATCAATATTTTTATAAGTTATCTGAGGAAGTTGGAGAACTTGCTAAAGCTCTCAGACATGATACAAGATTATCTGAAACAAAAGAGATTAAGGGGTCTGTGGAAGAAGAACTCTATGATGTATTTTATTATGTTATTTGTCTTTGTAATGTGCTAGGGATTGATTTAGAAGAAATTGGAATGTTAAAAGAAGAGCTGAATGCAAAAAAATATGGAAGAAAAAGTATTTTTGAGTCTTAAAATAGGCTCTTTTTTCTTGCACTTGAATTTGTTATAATACTTTTTAGAAACGAGATGGTTTTATGCATTTACCAGATATGTTACAAGCAAAAGTAAGAGGAAAAAGTAAGGTAGAGTATTTGGAACATTCTAAAATTTATGAAAAACGTTTTGAAGGAAAAAAATATTTTTTGAGAACGTATGGATGTCAAATGAATGTTCATGATTCCGAAGAAATTGTGGCAATTTTAGAAAATTTGGGATTTTCACCAGTAAATGTAATGGAAGAGGCAGATATTGTTGTGTTAAATACTTGTGCCATTCGGGAAAATGCTCACGATAAGGTGTTTGGATATTTGGGAAGATTAAAGCATTTAAAAAGGGAACGTCCTGATTTGTTGATTGCCATTGGAGGATGTATGCCACAGCAAGAAGGGGTAGTCAATGAACTACAACTTCATCATCCTTATGTTGATATTGTTTTTGGAACCCATAATATTCATGAACTTGGAACATTGATTTTAAATTCTTCGAAAAAGCAGGAAATTGAAGTATATAGTAATGAGGGTAATGTTTATGAGGGAGTAGAGTATCATCGTGATTCTTCGATTACTGCTTGGGTTAATATTATGTATGGTTGTGATAAGTTTTGTACATATTGTATTGTTCCATTTACAAGAGGTCGTCAAAGAAGCAGAAAGATGGAGAACATTTTAGAGGAAGTACGAAAGTTAAAAGAACAAGGCTATCAAGAAGTGACATTACTTGGACAAAATGTGAATGCTTATGGAAAAGATTTAGAGAACCCTGTTTCTTTTGCTGAACTATTAAAGGAAGTTTCTTTGGTTGGAATACCAAGAGTCCGTTTTGTGACGAGTCATCCTTGGGATTTTACCGATGAAATGATTGATGTGATTGCTACACAAAAAAATGTTATGCCTTATGTTCATTTGCCTTTGCAATCTGGGTCTTCTCGCATTTTGAAGTTAATGGGAAGACGTTATACGAAAGAAGAATATTTCGAGTTGTTTCATAAAATGAAAGAACGTATTTCTGGGGTTGCAATTACTACCGATATTATTGTAGGATTTCCAGGAGAGACGGAAGAAGATTTTGAAAGTACTCTTGATGTTGTAAGAAAATGTCAATATGATGGAGCTTATACGTTTATTTTTAGTCCAAGAGAAGGAACTCCAGCTAGTAAAATGAAAGATGATACACCAAAAGAGGTAAAGGAATGTCGTTTGAGACGTTTGAATGAGTGTGTGAATCAATCTTCTTTGGAACAAAATAAAAAGTTACTTGG
>CAOWNX010000027.1:0-4000 GCA_948552115.1 uncultured Bacilli bacterium | reverse complement strand
TGAGGTTTTAATTCAAGGAGTTAGTGAGAAAGATGAGTCGAAAGTGTATGGCTATACAGATACGATGAAGTTAGTTAATGTGGATGCTCCGCAAGAAATGATTGGAAAGATTATATTAGTAAAAATTACGGGTGCAAAAAGTTTTAGTTTAGATGGAGAGATGTTGCAACGAGAAATAGTGGGCTAAATGAAGGTATTATTTGCAACAATTAATCTTGCAAAGGTAAGAAAATATTAAGATATATTAAAAAGTATGGCATTGAAGTTGTAACTCTTCAGGATTTTGATCTTTCTTTGGATATTTTAAAGAATGGAAAAAATGAATAAGAGAATGCAAGGATTAAAGCAATCTCTTATTATGGAATGGTATACTTTATTGTAAAGTTGGTGTCAAAATGGATTTGGAATGTTTAAAACCGAAATATGATGCATTACAAAAGAAATATGGTGCCAAACATCTTCGTTCAATTTATTTTGGAGGATGTGAAAAAACACCAAAAATTTGTTTTGTTTTTATGAATCCTACGGGAAGAAATATTGCATCATTATCTGAGTGGAAAGGAATTCGCGCTCCTTGGATTGGAACGAAAAATATTTGGGATTTGTTTTATGCTTTGGGGTTATTGGATGAAGAGATATTTTTCAGTATTAAATCGAAAAAGGGGAGTGAATGGACCGAAGAATTTGCTAAATTGGTTTATGAGGATGTTTCTCGTCATGATTATTTTATTACGAATTTAGGGAAATGTACGCAGATTGATGCAAGATCTTTGCCAAACTCTGTTTTTTTAGAATATCTTTCTTTGTTAGAAAAAGAATTTGAAATTATTAAACCAAACGTCATTATATTGTTTGGAAATCAAGTTAGTTCTTTAGTTTTGAATGAGAAAATTTCTGTTTCAAAGGTTCGTAGAACATGTTTTATGAAAGAAATTCGTGGAACCGTTTATCGATTTTATTCGGTATATTATCCAGTAGGAAATGGAAGATTTCATATTCAAGATGCTATTTCAGATATTGAATGGATTATGCGTGAAGAACATTTGTGAATGAAAAAAACACAACGTTTTATGAGCTTTGTGTTTTTGTTTTGTGTGTAATTTGATAAATCCATAGAAGTAATAGTATTACTATTTGAAATACTCCTAAGATAATTGGTAGGATAAAATAAATTTGTAGTTCAATATGGTAGATTTCTCCTAAGTAGATTACAAAGAAATATAGGATTAACAAAATGCTTGAGAATGTAATCGCATTTGCTTTTTTTGGTAGAGTGTGTCGAATGTTGTTTGCACTAATGGCAAGTGTCATAAAGACATCTAGTATCCAAGTGATACTAATAATATTTTCGATTTTTTCTAAGAATACAAAGATTTTAATTTTTTTTAAGATCATGTATTCCGGGAATCGATAAATTTGAATGAGATTTGGTCCTAATACTGCAATGATTAATGTTCCAATTAATAAAATGCTTAGTGTAGATAATATGTAACCTTTTACAAGTTTTGTATCTTTTAATGGAGCATTTAATAAAAGAAGGAATGGTGCAGAAGAAAAACTGGCATAGTAAAGTGTACTTTTTATAAAATCAAATGTTGATTCTGTAAAAAGAGGCTTAAAGTTTTCAATTTGACCATATGTTGTTAAAAATATGATGGAAAATATTACAATTACAAGAGATAGGGGCATAAAAATTTCACTAATTCTTCCTATGGTACTCCAACTTTTTATAGTAATTCGATAAATTAAGAAAACAATTGGAATTAGAATGAAGAATTTTGGAGAATGAATTAGGAAAAAGGAAGATGCAAAGGTTTCTAAAATAAAGAGTAATTGACTCATAATAAATACATTAAAAAGAAAAAATATCGTTAGTATGATGATTTTAAACAGTTTGCTTTTCCCTAAATGATCTTTAAGTGTCAATGATTTCATGTTTTCTTTTATTTTGGACAGGGCATAAACAAAAAGAAGTCCAAGGATGGAACCACATAAAAAGCATATCCAACTATCTTTATTACTGATGTTTAATAAAACTGAGAATCCAAATCCTAGGAAGAATGCTCTTCCAAGAAAGTAACACATGGATAGGGTTTTTCTTTTACTCATCTTTTTTCACCTCAAATGTTTTTCCATTTTTATTGATATTAATTTTAATTTCTGATTCCATTTTTATGTTTTTCCAATCATTTAATTCTTTTTTTGTTTTTTGATAATATTTTTTTTGAAGTCCTAATATATCTGCTTCTTCTTTGGTCATGGTCATCCAAAATAGTTCATATTCTTGTTTTAATACTTCAGCAAATTTTTCACTTAAGTCGTTATAAATGGTTCCATCTCGAAAATCTAATCCACAGGAATCTTTGACGACACTTGCATTTAGTTTACTTTTGATTTTAATGGTCTCTTCTTTGATTTCTAACTCTGTTTTTTTGTTATCGTAAAGGCTTAATATGGTATATCCTTCTTTGTCATTGCAAGGTATTTTGATGCTGTGATAACTTGATTTATTGTTTAAAACATTAAAGACAGCGGATAGTTCTTCGTCTAAAATGGTTTTTAGTTTTCCTCCTTTTAAAACTGCAAGTCCTGCAATGCTTGGTTTTTCATCGATGAGTTCAATTGCTGTTAAAACTGGATCAATTCTTTCGTCTTCGTATTGATCCATGAAATGGTCAAAGTCTATTTTTAAACTGATTTCTTCATTGTATTTGTTGTTGCGAATTAAACTTTCAATTTTTTCTGATACGACAGGGGTCTCTTTATCTGTACTAGCAAGGATTTTTCGAGCGGAAGAATTTTTGGCAATGACGGGGGAGAAAATATTTCGGATATAAGGTTCTCTTAGCATGTAATCGACGATATCTCTTAGTTTACTTTCTGCCGCATTTTCTCCAATGATTAATACTTTTAAGTGGGAAAGGTAGGTTTCTTTGCTTACGGTTTCACTGGCATTTTCAAATGCTTCGACGACTGTTTCACCTCTTCCTTCTACCATATAAGCTTTGTATTGTGGTTCTTCTGTTTTTAGGTTATTTAAAATTTCATAATTTACAATGTATTCTTCGTTTTCAAAATCTATGGATATTCCAGAAACTATGGCTCGATCGTTTAGTTCTTGATAATCGTAACATCCAGTTATTCCAAATATAATGACGCATAGTAATAGTATTTTTTTCACGATTCATTTCTCCTTTGGCGGATTTTATTTTTTTTGGTAAGCATATCACTTCTTCGAATTTCTTTATCGACTCTTGCTTTTAGAATTCCTTTTTTTAGGTAAATTTTGTCATATGGTGCAATTGGATAAAAGTATGGTTTATCTAAGGAAGTTAATTCGGTTACATGGATGAAGAAGTAAATTAAAGCAAGAAATATTCCAAATAATCCATAGAGAGAAGCCGTAAATAAGAAGATAAATCGAAAGTGTCTGGTTGCACTGACTACTTCTTGGTTGGTAAATAAAAGACTGGTAATGAATGTAAAGGCAATGACAATAATCATAATGGGACTTACAATTCCTGCTGAAACGGCAGCTTCTCCAAGTACTAAAGCACCTAATATGGATATGGCACTTCCGTAAGAGTTTGGAAATCGAACATCACTTTCTTTTAGAATTTCACAAATAATTAACATGATAAGAGCTTCTACAATTGCTGGAAAAGGGACATCTGCTCGTTGGGTACCAAAGTTTATAAGTAAGGATGTGGGAATGGTTTCTGGATTATAGTTTATGATTGCTATATAAAATCCTGGAATCATCATGGTGAAAAAGAAACAGGAAAGACGAAGAATTTTTAGGAAGTTGACATTTTTACTTTTTAGATAATTATCAGAAATAGGATTAATAAAATCAAAGAAGAATGCTGGTAGAATTAAAGCAAAAGGAGAGGTATCTACGAGTATGGCTATTTTTCCTTCTACTAAACCATTTGCTACACTATCGGGACGTTCCGTTCTTAATACGCTGGGAAAATGGGTATCGTTTTCAAGTTCTAAG
>CAOWNX010000026.1 GCA_948552115.1 uncultured Bacilli bacterium | reverse complement strand
AATCAAGATTATGTTATAGATTTTTTTGATCGAGATAAGATAAATAAACTATTAGAAGAACATTTTGAAAACAAAAAAAATAATGGACGTAAAATTTACAACATTTATACATTTTTAATATGGTATCAAGTATACTTTATTGATTGGAAAGAGACATAAAATCCAAAAAAAATCATAAAATTTAGAAAACTTTATTGACATAAACAAACTATTCTGATATAGTTGATTATGTCGAAAGACGGGCGTTTAGCTCAGTTGGTTAGAGCATCTGCCTTACAAGCAGAGGGTCTGCGGTTCGAGTCCGTAAACGCCCACCATTTTTTTTGCCGACATAGCGTAATTGGTAGCGCAACTGACTTGTAATCAGTAGGTTGGGAGTTCGATTCTCTCTGTCGGCACCATTTTATTAATGTGGAGGGATAGCGAAGTGGTCAAACGCGGCAGACTGTAAATCTGTTCCTTCGGGTTCTATGGTTCAAATCCATATCCCTCCACCATTAAAGAAATATTGCCTCGTAGCCAAGTGGTAAGGCACAGGACTTTGACTCCTGCATTCCGGTAGTTCGAACCTACCCGAGGCAGCCATTCTTTTTGGTTCGTTAGCTCAGTAGGTAGAGCATTTGACTTTTAATCAAAGGGTCTTGGGTTCGAATCCCAAACGAGCCACCATTTAATTAGATAAAAAATCCCAGCAGTATCGGGGTTTTTTATATGTCCTAACAGAAATAAAATCTATTTTACCTTTTTATTACAAATTTTGATAAAAAAGTGTAAAGAAGAGTAAAAAAAATTTAAAATAACTGTTTCAAAATACAAAAAAAGTGTTCAAAATTATCTAAATTTGCATACAAATGAAAAATATAAAATAAAAAAATTATTTATATTTCATTCGACGTAAGTCGACGTAAAAAGTCGGAAAAGATAGCTATAATTACTTCTATAAGAAAGGAAGGAAAAAGTTATCTTTTTTTAGCGATTACCGCAATTTAGCCTCCCGTGGTTAACAGTTTTCGTTACTTAATTGATATACTTTCAATAAGGTGGTCAAAGTGAAATTATCTAAGGCTGTATCATTAAAAATATTATCAATTTGTGATGAGAAAAATATTTCTGTAAATAGATTGGCAAGTATTTGCTGCTTGACACAAAGCACTGTACAGAACTTGATAGCTGGCAAATCAAAAAATCCAAAAATGCTTACGATTATCCGAATTTGTGAAGGGCTAGAAATCCCCATTCAAGATTTCTTTGATGATGAATTATTTAAAAATATAGAAAGAGAGGACTAAATGAAAATTATAGGAGGAATAAAAAAAGAAATAATACTAGAGGACAACGATGTAATTATTATTTCTTCTATGAAAGGAAATAAAGTAAAATTACAAGTATCATGCAATTCAGGTTCTCTTCAAATCGATGACCTTCCAATCGAAAAAATAAAAAATATTCAAGAAGAAGAAATAGCAATTGAGGCTATGAAAAAATATCAAAAGGAAAAATTGCAAAAATGATTGCGGTTTTTTTTAAAGCAAGTTATAATATATCTCAACTGGAGAGATATTATGAAAAAAGAACAAGAAACAAAAATAATGACCTGTCTTTATATCATCATAGCATTACTCTTTATTAACACAATATGTAATTTTATATCTTTATCAAAAACAACTTCAAATAAAACAACTACTAACTCTCAAAATACAACTGAAACAGAATATGATGTAAGTATGTTTGAAAAGGAAACTCCAGCAAATATAACAAAACGAATGAAATCTGGAGAACAATTTGTATTATACATAGGTCGTTCAGATTGTACATATTGTCGAAAAATGCTACCAACATTACAAGAAGCTCAAAAAAATTATAGTTATAAAACCATATACTTAGATATTAATAGCATAAATATAAATTCCAATGAATATAAAGAAATGGCGTCCTTACTCGATGTGATAATTACAGCCAATGATGAAACAAAGAAATTTGGAGAATTTCAAGTGACTCCAATGGTTGCTATAATAAGTAATGGAAAAATGGTAGATGGAATGATAGGATATAATACCTATGACAATTTTGTTCAAATGATAGAAAAGACGGGAATTACAAAAAAATAAAAATGAAATTCCAAATTAATATTCTTTCGTTATTATGTATAAAAATGCTTGAATTTTAAATTTTAATATACTATAATAAAAATGCATTAAATTTTTGTGCGCCCATAGCTCAATTGGATAGAGTGTTAGACTACGGATCTAAAGGTTAGGGGTTCGACTCCCTTTGGGCGCACCATTTTAAATAATGCATGAAAAGGAACATATTTTTTTAAATATGATATAATAAAATAGAACTCGAGAAGTAGCACAACTTGGTAGTGCACTACATTTGGGATGTAGGGGTTGCAGGTTCAAATCCTGTCTTCTCGACCATTTCGTTAACAAACTCTTTATTTTAAGGGTTTTTTTATTTTTTACATAGTTCATTCTCTTATTTTTCTCACCTTTCATTTCATGAAAGAGCATCTATATCTTTTCTATAATAATACTTAATAATATATACAAATAAAAAAATAATTTATAAAAATTACCTCATAAAAAATCAACTCTGAACATTTGTCATCCCAATTCGTACCACGTTAGAATACAAATCTAAATAAATTGGTTCAAATAATTTTTCCAAATCTTCTTTCGAAATATCAAAAGAGGTTCCATGATCATATATCTCCCCATAATGCTCACCCGATTTAAAATACCCTAATTTAAAACTAACAGATATAATTCCTGTTTCCAGTAATTTTAAGAAAGTCTCAAAACTGCGCAAACGGTAAAATGAAATAGACAAATATTTAAAATAATCCTGCCCATGCAATTTACATTTTTTAGCCAGAATAAATGCCAAATAAGATAACTTATGTTCCAAACGTGATTTCAATTGTTCAAAAGACCAAGACATACGTTGATCAATTAAATCACCATAACGATTAAAAATACACAATCTTACAACTTGAAAAGAATAATCAACTTTAATTTGATAAGAAAATCGATATCCCATCTTTTTTTTAAAATTTCCATGGACGCACAAATAAAAAATTTTAAATTCAGGATGTAATCAGGATAACCTCCAATTCTTAATAATCTTTGTATTTCCAAAGGTTTATTATCAAATACCATTGAAAACAAAGTTATGTTACTCTCACTTCCTATTAATTTAGTTTTAATTTCAATTTCATAGAAGTCTGGCAAAGCATAAGTATCATTTTTTTTATTTAATAAAATTTCCAACGTTCTTCCTGCAGCACCATTTCCATTACTTTTACTAAGAATCCAATTTCGACATTGAATCTTATAAAATTCAATATTTAATCTTGTTATAGTTCTAAAAATTTTTTCTTCGTTTTTCATAGGACGATATAATATAAAATCAAACATTCAAAAAATGTCGAATCAAGTCATAAAAATAAAAAATTTTTAAAGTGGATATTAAACAGCAATTATTGTATAATAGAATAATGATAGGGGAATCATGAATGAAAGAAAATATACTAACCGAAGAAATGTTATATAAAGTGGATGCTTATTGGAGAGCTGCCAATTATTTATCTTGTGCCCAACTTTACCTAAAAGACAATCCATTACTACGACGACCATTAACATTTGAAGACATAAAATCAAAGCTTGTAGGACATTGGGGAACAGTTCCTGGACAAAACTTTATTTATGCCCATCTAAATCGAGTAATAAAAAAATATAATTTAAACATGATCTATGTATGTGGACCTGGCCATGGTGGACAAGCCCCAGTATCGAATACATATTTAGAAGGGTCATATAGCGAATTTTATCCAAACATTACGGAAGACGAAAAAGGTTTAAAACAACTTTGTAAACAATTCAGTTTTCCGGGAGGTATTGGCAGTCATGCAACTCCAGAAACTCCAGGTAGTATTAATGAAGGAGGGGAGTTAGGTTACAGTTTATCACATGCCTTTGGAGCAGTATTTGACAATCCTGATTTAATTGCTGCCTGTGTAATTGGAGATGGAGAAGCGGAAACAGGGCCTCTTGCTACAAGTTGGCATTCCAATAAATTTTTAAATCCAGTAATGGATGGAGCAGTCTTGCCAATATTACATTTAAACGGTTTTAAAATTGCAAATCCAACAATTTTAGCTAGAATTAGTAAAGAAGAACTAGATGCTCTACTAAGAGGATATGGATGGATTCCATTTTATGTAGAAGGATCCGATCCCAAAGATATGCACGAGCAAATGGCTAAAACCTTAGAAGAAGTAATCGAAAAAATAAAACTAATTCAAGAGAATGCTAGAGTAGGAAAAGACCTAAGTCGACCTTTATGGCCAATGATTGTGCTTCGAACCCCAAAAGGATGGACAGGACCAAAAGAAATTGATGGAAAAATCATAGAAGGCAGCTTCCGTGCCCATCAAGTTCCAATTGAAGTAACCAAAGAACATCCAGAATCATTAGAAAGATTAGAAGAATGGCTAAAAAGCTATCATCCAGAAGAATTATTTACTTATGAAGGTAAATTAAAGCCTGAAATCAAAGAAATGATTCCTACAGGAAATCTTCGAATGGGATCAAATCCAATTGCCAACGGAGGAAATAATTTACCAACAATAAATGTTCCGAGTTATCAAAACTTTCAAGTAGAAGTTCCAACACCAGGAAGTGTATTAAAAGAAGATATGCGGGTCCTAGGAAAATTCATACGTGATATTATTGAACAAAATTTAGAACAAAGAAATTTTCGTATTTTTGGCCCAGATGAAACACTATCCAATCGTTTAAATCATGCTTTCGAAGCTACCAATCGCCAATGGTTATCCACAATCGAAGAAACCGATGAATTCCTTGCACCAGAGGGAAGAATTATTGATTCCATGTTATCTGAACACAATTGTGAAGGTTGGTTAGAAGGATACATATTAACTGGAAGATATGGATTCTTTCATAGTTATGAATCATTTATTCGAATTGTCGATTCTATGGTAGGACAACATGCAAAATGGTTAAAAATGGCTCAAGAAATACCTTGGAGAAAGCCAATTCCGTCTTTAAACATCTTATTAACAAGTCACGCTTGGCAACAAGATCACAACGGTTATACACACCAAGACCCAGGATTCATTAACCATTTACTTACAAAAAAGGCCGATACTGTAAGAATATATTTACCGCCAGATGCTAATTGCTTATTATCTTGTTTTGACCACTGTATCAAATCAGAAAATTATATCAATTTAATGATTGCAAGCAAACATCCAAGACCACAATGGTTAAATATGGATCAAGCAATGGCTCATTGTCGACAAGGAATTGGAATATGGGAATTTGCTAGTAATGATCAAGAAGGAGAGCCAGATGTCATACTAGCATGTGCTGGAGACACACCGACTCTAGAAACACTAGCATGCGTAAGCATTTTAAACAAATTTTGTAGCAATTTAAAAATAAGAGTCGTAAACGTTGTTGACTTAATGAGACTACAGCCAAAAAGTATCCACCCCCATGGCTTAACTGAAGAAGAGTACAATTGCATCTTTACTGAAGAAAAACCGATTATATTTGCCTTCCATGGCTATCCAAATGTAATTCATGAATTAACTTATAAGAGAGTAAATCAAAACATGCACGTTCGAGGATACATTGAAGAAGGAACCATCACAACCCCTTTTGATATGCGAGTATTAAACAAAATAGACAGATTTCATTTAACAAAACTTGTATTACAACATGTAAAAACTCCACAATCAGACGTAGCAGAAAAATACTGTGATGAAATGTTACAACGTCACCGCAATTTTATCCAAGAAAAGGGAATTGATTTGCCAGAAATTCGTGACTGGAAATGGGAAAGAAATGATGCTAATTGATTATTGAAGAATTATATCTAAAAGCAAGTTTCATTGTAAACCCATTACTCCAACCATCTCTAAAATCAAAAAATGTTTTAAAAAACGAAATTCTAAAAAAAGCAATTAACGAAGGAATATATTATATTTCTGATGAAGAAAATGCCAACAAAATAATAGAAGAAAGCATGATTCAAAGTTCAGAACCGTTTCCTTCCTACGGACTAAAAAAATCAATATTTTATGGAGGAATACCAGAATTTCCGGTAGCATGCTTAGACTTAAAATTACCTTCAGTATTAACAGCAATCAAAATAGAGATACCTTACGAAACATTAGCTCTATTTCAAATTGAAACCCAAACAACATCCTACAAACTTTTTTATCCGAATCTAATTACCGCTCCCTTTGACTTAAAAAAAGTACATCTTGGATTAACTATTGAAGAAGCAAAATTTTGTTATAAAGAAATTTCAGAAGAAAAAGCCAAAGACTACATAGTACAAATTCCAGTAACCGAAATCAAACAGATTGAGAAAAAAATGGCTCAAGAAATGAAAGAAAAACTAAAAATTTTAAAAAAAATAAAGAATCAGATACAAAAATGATTCTTTTTAAGTTGATTTATCAAAATAATTAACATATAATGATAAAGCATGGGAAATATGCAAATGGGAGGAAAAATGAAACAAATTGGAAGTATATTAAAAAAATTTACATTTCCTATTATTTGTGTAATTGCATTATTATGGGTACAAGCTACATGTGATTTATCGTTACCAGATTATACTGCAAATATTATAAATATAGGAATACAAGAAAAAGGAATTGATAGTCCAATACCTAATGTACTTCGTTCGGAAGTATACAGTACAGTTCTGTCTTTAGCCAATGATCCAGAAAAAATCAAATCTATTTATGATGAAAAAACTTATGAAAATTTGAGTGAAAAAGAAAAGAAAAAATATGAAAAAAAATATCCAATCATTCAAACAGAAAAAATCTATTTAAGAAAAAACTTAACCAAAGAAGAAAAGGAAAATCTATCTGACGAATTTTCTTATTTAATGATGCTAATTGAAATGATCGATTCAAATAATTCACAGTTAGTAAACAAATTAAATTTACCAACGATAGAAGGAAAAAGTTCATTAGAAGTATTTAATTTACTAGAGATAAACATAAAAAAAGAAATACTATCTTCATTTAAGGAAACAATGAAGAATTATGAATCATCCATGTTAAATCAATTGGCAATAGAATCCATAAAACAAGAATACACCAAAATCGGAATCAATTTAGATAACTTACAAATGGAATACATTTTTCATAATGGCTTAATTATGATTGGAATTGCAGCTTTAATCATGATTGTAGCTATCTTAATTGGTTTCCTTGCCAGTCGAACAGCTGCAAAATTTGCTTACCTATTACGTAACAAAGTGGTCGAAAAAATTATGAGTTTTTCAAATTCTGAATTCGATGAATTTAGCACAGCAAGTTTAATCACAAGAAGTACAAACGATATTCAACAAATTCAAATGCTTTTTGTAATGCTTTTACGAGTAGTCGTTTACAGTCCTATTTTAGGAATTGGAGCATTATTAAAAGTAATGGGAAATTCGATGAACTGGGTAATTGCTTTAGCAATTGGGTTAATCATGCTCATCGTCCTATTCTTATTTGCTTTTGCAATGCCAAAATTTAAACTCGTTCAAAAATTAGTAGACAAATTAAACTTAGTTTCCAGAGAAATTCTAACTGGAATTCCTGTTATTCGAGCATTTAGTACCGAATTACATGAAGAAAAAAGATTTGACGAATCCAACAAACAATTAATAAAAACAAATCTTTTCTGTAATCGAGTAATGGGAATCATGATGCCAACCATGATGTTTATTATGAATGGCGTTTCCGTTTTAATTATCTGGATTGGAGCAAAACAAATCGATTTAGGTACACTTCAAGTAGGAACACTAATGGCTTTCATCACTTATACGATGCAAGTAATTATGTCATTTTTAATGCTATCAATGATTTCAATTATGCTTCCACGAGCATGGGTTTCTGTCAAAAGAATAGGAGAAGTATTAGCCAAAGAAAATTCTATAATAGAAAATCCAACACCAGAAGATTTTGATGAAACAAAAAAAGGAATTGTCGAATTTAAAGATGTGTATTTTCGATATTCAGATGCTGAAGAAGATGTATTAGAAGAAATTAATTTTACGGCCAAACCTGGGACAACAACAGCCTTCATAGGTTCTACTGGAAGTGGAAAATCGACACTAATTAATTTAATTCCAAGATTCTTTGATGTAACAGGAGGAAAAATATTAATTGATGGCAAAGATATCCGAAATGTCAACATTCATGATTTAAGAGAAAAAATAGGATACGTTCCTCAAAAAGGAAATCTATTTAGTGGAACCATACGTTCAAATATCTTATTTGGAGCCGAAGACACAAGTGAAGAAAATGTTGTGAGAGCTGCCAGAATTGCGCAAGCAACCGAATTTATCGAAGAATTACCAAAGAAATATGAAAATGAAGTAAGTCAAGGTGGAACCAATGTATCGGGTGGACAACGTCAAAGACTATCCATAGCACGTGCAATTGCAACCAATCCTGACATTTATATTTT
>CAOWNX010000025.1 GCA_948552115.1 uncultured Bacilli bacterium | reverse complement strand
ATATAAAAAAGCTAATAGATAATGGCAAAAAAGTCATTATGGTTGGAGATGGAATCAATGATGCTCCAGCATTAGTAAGTTCAACCATTGGAATTAGTATAAATGATGGGACAGATGTTGCTATGGATTCAGCAGATGTGATTCTAATGAATAATGATATGAAAAATATTTTGGACTTAATAACAATAAGTAAACGCTCTTATAATGTTATTAAACAAAATTTATTTTGGGCATTTTTCTATAATATTTGTATGATTCCAATTGCCATGGGATTATTCAGTAACATGGGTATAAATATGACGCCTATGTTTGGTAGTATAGCAATGATTTTTAGTAGTTTGACTGTTGTATTAAATTCATTAAGATTTGGGAGAGTGAAAAAATGAAAAATATTGCATTAAAGATTGAAGGAATGAAATGTGAAGGATGCGTAAATAGAATAAAAAATGCTTTATCCACAATGAAAGGAATTGATTCTTTTGATCTTTCGTTAGAAAATAAAAAATTAACATTATCAGTAAAAAAAGAAAAAACGATTGATGAGGTAATAAAAAAAATAGAGGCATTGGGTTTTTGCATATCTAAATAATATTCTAATGCTATATATTTGCTTTAAGATATAAATAACTTAATATTTATATCTCAGACTGTTATACTTATTTCTCAACAGTCTGAAAGAATACTGGTTATTCTTTTTTTCTTGATGTGAATGTGAAATAGTATCAATCGGTAGATCTTTATAAATGTTTCTAGTAGCATAGCTATGTCTAGATTCGTGTTGTGTTATATCTATTAAAATGTGATAAGAAATGATAAAATAGGTAATAGAAATGAAGTGATTTAGCATGATTAAACCAGAGCCATTAAAAAAAGGTGATAAAATAGCAATCGTTAGTTTATCAAAAGGTTTACTAGGAATGCCATTTTGTAAACATGAATTAGAAATTGGGATAAAAAGATTACAGGAGTTTGGATTAGAACCAGTAATAATGCCTAATGCTCTAAAAGATTTAAAGTATTTAGAAGAACACCCAGAACAAAGAGCAGCAGACCTAAAACAAGCATTTATAGATCCGTCGATTAAAGCAATTATAACTGCAATAGGTGGCGATGATACTTATAAATTAATTCCCTATTTAATGGAAGATCAAGAATTTAAAGAAGCAGTAAGAAAACAACCTA
The DNA here is from genome assembly GCA_948552115.1 of uncultured Bacilli bacterium. GTDB lineage: Bacteria > Bacillota_I > Bacilli_A > RF39 > UBA660 > MGBC162267. The sequence continues at coordinate 7,399 of CAOWNX010000025.1, read as the reverse complement.
AAATATTTACTGGATTTTCTGATACAACAAATAATCATTTAATGCTAAATAAATTAGGACTTTCTACCTTTTATGGTCCTTGTTTATTAATTGATTTAGCAGAATTAGATATAAAAATGCTACCATACACCCAGGAATATTTTAAAAAGTTTTTTAAAGAGGAAGATAGTTTTGAAATAACATCAAGTCCTACGTGGTATAGTGATCGAGAAAGTTATGATGTGAGTGAATTAGGAAAGCCTAGAATAGCTCATAAAGAAACTCATGGATTTGAAACATTAAATGGTAAGGGTATCGTTACTGGAAAATTGTATGGTGGATGTATAGAAAGTATATATGATGCTTTAACAGGAGCTAAATATGAAGAGGAACCATCCGTTTATAAAAAATATCAAATATTTCCAACGAAGGAAGAATGGCAAGAAAAAATATTGTTCTTAGAAACTTCAGAAGAACGTCCTACCAAAGAATTATTAGAAACCATGTTAATAGAATTGAAAAATAAAGGTATTTTAAGTTTAGTAAAAGGAATCATTGTAGGGAAACCAGTAGATGAAGTATATTATGAAGAATATAAAGAAGTTTATAAAAAAATATTTGCCGATTTAACAACACCCGTTATGTATAATATTAATTTTGGGCATTCTGTACCTAGATGTATCTTACCATATGATGCTGAAACGATTGTTGATTATGACAATAAAAAAATAATAGTGAATGAACCTATTTTTAACCGTTCTAAGAAAGAAAAAATTAAAAAATAATTACACAATTTTTATGTTTGCTTAAATATCAAAAAAATTTCAGTTTATTCTTCTATACTGAAGTTTTTTTATTAAAAGCTTTTTATTAATGCTATAAAATTTAAAAATTTTTAAGCATTTATGCGAACAATTGTTTTCGAAAGCGTTGACTTTAATGATATCTATTGTTATTCTTATGAAAGAAAAGCTTGGAAAAGATATAAAAAATAATAAATAAGGAGAAATTGACATGGAACAATCATCATTATTTGATAATCCAAATAACGAGCCGCTGGCATCCAGAATGCGACCAAAATCATTAGAAGAATTCTTGGGTCAAGAGCACTTAATAGGAGAAGGAAAAATTTTAAGAAAAATAATTGAAAGTGATAACGTATCTTCTATGATTTTTTGGGGACCTCCAGGAGTAGGAAAAACAACGCTTGCAAGGATTATAGCAACACAAACAAAATCAGAATTTGTTACATTTTCAGCAGTAACATCAGGAATTAAAGAAATTAAACAAGTTATGGAAAATGCTGATAAAAATAGAAACTTAGGAATAAAAACGATAGTTTTTGTCGACGAAATTCACAGATTTAATAAAGCTCAGCAAGATGCCTTTTTACCTTTTGTAGAAAAGGGTTCTATTGTACTAATTGGAGCTACGACCGAAAATCCTTCCTTTGAAGTAAATAATGCACTTTTATCGAGATGTCGAGTATTTGTTTTAAAAGAATTATCAAGTAATAATATTTTTGAATTATTAAAAAGAGCAATAAAAGATTCCAGAGGATTTGGAAAAGAAAAAGTAAATATATCAGATGAAAATTTACAAATCATTTCTAATTTTGCCAATGGTGATGCGAGAAGTGCACTTGCTACACTAGACATGATAATATTAAATGGTGATAGAGACCAAAACGGAGAAATAAATATCTCAAAAGAAATATTAGAAGAATGTTTAACCAAAAAAACATTACTATATGATAACAATGGAGAAGAGCATTATAACATCATTTCTGCCCTTCATAAATCTATGAGAAACTCAGACCCTGATGCATCAGTTTATTGGCTTTCTAGAATGTTAGAAGCAGGAGAAGATCCACTATACATTGCAAGAAGAATCACCAGATTTGCATCGGAAGATATTGGACTTGCAGATACGAATGCACTAAATGTAGCAATAAATGTATACCAAGCATGCCATTTTATTGGAGTGCCCGAATGTAATGTTCATTTAACAGAAGCTGTCATATATATGTCATTAGCACCCAAATCCAACTCTTGTGATGTTGCTTATCACAAAGCAAGCACAGATGCCAAAAAAATGTTAGCAGAACCAGTACCTTTGACTCTTCGAAATGCTCCTACCAAATTAATGAAAGAATTGAATTATGGACATGACTATCAGTTCGCTCATGATACCGAAGAAAAATTAACAACCATGGATTGTTTACCACCTTCATTATTAGGGAAAACATACTATAAACCAAATCCAATGGGAAATGAAATAAAATTTAAAGAACGTTTAGAAAAAATAAAAAAATGGAAAGAAGAACATAAAAAGAGAAAATAAAAAAACTAGATAATTAAGTCCGTTTAAAAATCATTATATTCACTTCCTTGCTTCAATAAATTCGTTCTTTCATTAATAACTAAACTCGTTGTAGTAAGAAGCATACTAGCAATCGAACAAGCATGCAATAAAGAGTGAACTACAACTTCATAAGAATCGATCACCTGAGTGTCAGAACAAGATTCAAATTGACCAGAAGAGACATTATAAAGAATTTGAAAATTTTGCTCAGAAATATGAGATAAAATAGAATCGACATCACATCCAGCATTCAAAAGAATTTGTTCAAACGGTTTAGAAAGTGCTTTTTTCCAAATTATATCTCCAACACTTTCCTTTGATAATTGACTTCCAAACGACAAGAAACAAATACCCGCACCAGGAACAACACCATGAGAAGAAGTAGAAATGGCCCAGATTGCGTCTTCAAAACGCATTCTTTTTTCACGACATTCAATTTTAGTAGGAGCTCCGATAGAAATCGTAATAATTCCATGAGTAAACATAGCAATTCTTTTTTGATAAAAACTCTTTTGAAAATCATCCTCAATTTCGTTCATTTTTTTCTTCAAATTCGCAACATAACGAGTCATTTTTTTATTTTCTAAAAAGTCAATCCGAGCTTCCTTGGAATTTATTTCAATATGGGAAAGATGTCCAATATCTTCTTCTGTCAAATCTAAAATATTTTCTATTACTTTTCCATTACTAATAATTTCTAAATCATGGAAAATCATTTGTTCATGAAGTCCGTATTCTTCCAAATTTAATAAACAACAATTTAATTTTTCTTCTAAAACCAAAGACAAAATTTCTTGAACAAAATATTCATCAAATTGTTGAGCTATCAAGATTAAATTTTGATTATATTCCATCACCTGATTTATCAAAGAAGAAATGTCTTCGATATGATGAATTTGCCCACGAACCATTACCAACAAAGCATTCGTATAAAAAATACGATTTTGATTTTTAAAAAAATAAGGAGAAGCGAAGCGAATAGAAAAAGAATATCCACGTAAATGTGATAAAGAAGTTTGATAATTTTTCCCCTCCTGTAAAACGATAGCGTCTTTATTCTTTACCGTTTGAAAAGCCTGGTAAACCAAAGATCCTATTTCTTCATCATTTGCTGAAATCATTGCGATTGATTTCAACATTTTTTTGTTTGGTTTTCGCTTCATAAGAAAAAGAAACTGAAGTATTTTCTGCAGTGTTTGATCTAACTCTTTTTTTAATAAAATTGGACTCATTCCTTGTTCAATATACCAAAAACTTTCTTCTAAAAGGATTTGCAATAAAACCAAAGTCGTAGTCGTACCATCCCCGACCATTTCATTCGTTTTAATAGACGCCTCTTTTGCAAGTTCTAAAATTGTTGCAATACCAGCTTGTTCACTTTCGATATTTTGGGCAATTGTAACACCATCATTCGTAATAAAAGGAGAAAAATCAGAATGATCAATAATCACATTATTCCCTTGTGGACCAAGAGTTTGTTTTACCGTATTACAAAGCAAATCAATGGCTTCTTTCATAATTTGATGTAATTCAATTCCAGTAATCACTTTTTTCATAATTCTTGCACCTCTGTAATATATTTCCAATATTTTTTTGGCATAAAATTCTTACGACAACGTTCGTTAGTTCGTTCTTGAATAGCTATTGTTTGATAAAACGTTTTCCATAACTCTCTCATTTTTTGCTCTGATTCACTTTCTAAAATAGGAAAAACAAATTCATTTTCTTGTAAAATATAAAACCTTTTCTTATCATAAATACTAAACAATTTTCGTTTTACATCCTTAATAATCCAAAATTCCTGTTTTAATCTTTTTTGAAAATGAAGAGATAAATCAAAAAGAATATGATTGGTTGGTTCCATTTCTGCATAAAGTACCTGATTTTCTAATTCTCGAAATCTTAAAAAACCTTTCATTTTGTGAAGCTCATGGGCAACATATTGATTAATTTTTAAACATTTACAAACACAGTTTAAATTTCGTTGATAAACAATCTTACTTCGATATTTTACCCCATTTCTAAGAAAATAATATAACAATAATTCCTTTTGTTCTTCATTGGATAAAAAAACTCGGTACATCACTTGAAAAGCAAATCTTCCAATTCCCTGAATAATTTTGGAAAAAAGCAAAGAATCTTCTGGAACAGAAAGATAAATCTCTTCTTCCAATAAATTACAGGAATAATTACAATCCTTAATGGAAAAAGGTGTAATATGATGTTGTAATAAATAATAAATCAAATGACAAAGACTCACAAAACTTCCATCATAAAGATAAACTTGATTCATTTAAAATAACCTCAATTGCTCATGATTTTGGATCATTTTTGGTTGTTCTTCAAGTACTAAATTTGCCTCGATAAAATGCTTTTGAAATAAATTCTGATCCACAAAATACTTTCCATCACACAAAATAAAATATTTTGCTCGCTTAAGTACCACTCCCAAACGTTTTAAATCCTCAAAATGGATTGTAAAATATTTTCTAGAACTAAGAATTCGTTTGGCACTTTTAACACCAATTCCTGGAATTTTTAATAAATCATAATATGAACAACGATTAATCTCCTTAGGAAATTCATTCAAATGCCGAAGAGCGTAATCAGACTTTGGATCTAGAAATAAACTAAAATTAGGATTGTTAGAATCAAGCAAATCTTCCACTTCAAAATGATAATAACGTAACAACCAATCTGCTTGATAAAGACGATTTTCACGTTTGAGTGGTGGTTCTTTCAAACGAGGTAGCATAGAATCTTGATTGATTGGAACATAAGCAGAATAAAACACCCGCTTTAAATGATAATTTTGATACATTTGCTTACTTTTTTTCATAATATCCAAATCATTTTCTTTCGTCGCACCAATAATCATTTGTGTACTCTGACCTGCTGGAACATAGTTCTTACTACGATTTATTTTTACATATTTCATAATATCTTGAACTGCATGATGATTCTTATTTGGTGCAAGTAACTGTAATCCAGATTCTGTAGGAAGTTCCACATTGGCACTCATTCGATCCACCAAATTACCTAAATTTTTCAACAATTTTTCGCTTGCCCCTGGAATTGCTTTCGCGTGAATATATCCATTAAAATGATATTTATGACGCAATAAAGAAACTGTTTGAATCATTTGTTCCATTGTATAATCTGGACTTTTTATAATACCCGAGCTTAAAAACAACCCTTCAATGTAATTTCTACGATAAAAATTAATCGTGATTTCACAAATTTCTTCTGGTAAAAAAATCGCACGAGGAATTACATTACTTTTTCGATTTAAACAATACTTACAATCAAAAATACAACAATTTGTTAATAAAATCTTTAATAAAGAAATACAACGTCCATCACTCGAGAAAGAATGACAAATACCTGAAATCGAAGCATTTCCAATTCCATTTGTATTATTACGACCACTACCACTGGAAGAACAAGAAGCATCATACTTGGCACTATCCGCTAAAATTTTTAATTTCTCTTGCAAATTCATTTTTCCCACCAAAAATATTATAAATGAACAAAGCCTAAAAAGCAAACGAAAGTTCGTAAAAAAGAATAAAAATTTTTTCCAAACCAAAGAATATTTTTTCTTTCCGAGAATAAAAATAATATTAAAAAAGAAAAAAGAAATATTATTTTCTGACATTTCTCTTCATTGCGGTTTAGAAATAGTGAATCAATAGAAAAAAATTATTGTAAATATTTTTCATGAACAATGACCGTAATCAAATCTTGTTCAAAAAAATCATTTGTCATAATCAAATGCCCTTGATAGCGTCCATGAATTCCAAAACTATTATCAACTTTCCATTGCTTAACTTCATCATTTTTCACCCAAGCTCCAGTAATACACATTGCATGATCATATTGAATAATATCTCCAAGTAACTGTTCTTGTTTTGATAACGGCATAATCTGTAAAAGTTTAGAATAATCAAAAATATTAGGATCTAAAATATTTACATCATAATCCAAAGTAGTAGACTCCTTGCAAGAAAACCATACTGCAATATCATCCTGCAACTGATGTAAAACTACTTGTTTCATTTTTTCCATAGAAACTTGTTTCATTACTTCTTCCTTTTTAGAATATATACTTGGTAGAAAAGAAAAACTACTTTGTAAAGTATGAATGGAATAGGGTGTCAAAGTAATGTAATGATCTAACTCGTCCTGTAAATAACGCTCCTTCCACTTTTGCGGAGTAATCTCTTTTCTGTCAAAATAAAAATGCGTAGGAGGATTTCCATAAACCTGTGATAAAAAATGATAAGCATCTTGCATTACCCTTTTTTTTAAAACAATCTTTTCTTCCTTTGACTTACCAAAAAACAATTTTGAATCTGCTTTTATCTTTGTTTTCAATAACTCAATCATATCTCCTGCTTGATAATTTGGAGAATCTTTCATATCACTTTCCAAAACAAGACCATACTTATCAACAAGTTCTTTACAATAATGAAAATTACCGTAAAGTCCGATATAACGATTTACAACTTGATTAACAAAATAAAATGTCAAATGTTCTTCATCAATCAATCGGTTATAAACAAGGTTTATCTTTTCTAACTTATCATAAAAATCCAAATAACTTGCAGAAAAATTGACAGACTGAAAATCAGAAGAATATTTCATTAAAATACTTTTAACCATACGAAGAAATGAATAAATAAAACACTGTTGAGAATTTCTTTGATCATAAATTTTAACTTCTGGAATTTCCACATTAAAAAAATAAGTCGTTTTTTCTATTAAATCTTCATTTAAAAAAGTTTTTGCAATTCCTTTTTGCTGAATCTCTTTCTCATTATGTTGATAAGTTGGATGTTCCAAGTATTCCATTCGAAAACTTAGTACATCAGAAATCTTTATATCTCTACCCATAATATCATCCTTTTATTCACTATAACACAAAAGAATGAAAAAAAATATTCGATTTGATTAGCAAAAACATTCATGATATAATAAATCAGAAAATAAAGGAGGACAAAATGGAGACAAAAAAGAAAAGAAAATTAAAATCGTTCACAATAATATGTATTAT
>CAOWNX010000024.1 GCA_948552115.1 uncultured Bacilli bacterium | reverse complement strand
ATCTTTGTTTGGAAAGAATAAAAAATGACGAAAGAATGAAAAAAATTGTCAAATATTAAAAATAGGATAGAAATATAGAAAGTTGTATGCTATACTTTTTTTAAGCTAGAAAATAAAGGGTGTATGTTATGAGAAACAAATACAAAATTGCTTTGTTAGTAATAGGAATAATGATTTTAGCAACCTCTTATATGGGAGTCAGTTACTCATTATGGGTAAGAACAATTGAAGGAAAAGAAACAAATACCATTCAGACAGGATGTTTTACTATAACATTTGAAGAATTATCCAAATCGATTAGTTTAACAAATACATATCCCGTAAGTGATGGACGAGCACTTACAAATATAAAACCATATACATTGAGAGTATCAAATATCTGTGATACTACCGATGCTGGATATGCAATTACATTAAATACATTACAAATTCCTGGTACCAAATTGGATGATGGAAAAGTAAAAGTTGCAGTTGGAATTGGCGATCAAAAACCAGTTGCAGGAAGCCTACTAAGTGATATGAGCATTAATAATGATGTAGCAAATATTGAAGTAAATGGAACATTAGATACTTCATATATTATCAATACAGGATATATTGAAAAAGCTGGAACCAAAACATTTAATATTTATTTATGGATTGATGAATCGGCTGGAAACGAAGTCATGGGACAAGGATTTCAAGCAGGAATTGTTGTGACAACCTATGCTACCAAAGTAAGTGCAGTAGAAGCAACCGTTCAAAGTGAAGTAAGTGCAACCGCCGAAGAAAGTGGAATTATCGAAGTAGCACATGATACAGATAATGTTTCTGACCCATTCAAATTAACAGAATATCGTTATACTGGAAAAAATCCAAACAACTACATGTTATTTAATAACGAATTATGGAGAATCATTGGTCTTGTAAATACAGTAGAAGGACAACGAGTAAAATTAGTTCGAAGTGACGTCTTAAGAGAAGCAACACAAATGAATTCATCAAGTACCAATAATTGGAGCAATTCAAATATTTTGACTCATTACACAGATAATTATTTACCAACATTTAACGAAGAAAGCTTAGAATTAATCGATGAGGTTACTTGGAATTTAGGAAGTACTTCCAATTATCAAGGAAGTAATGGAACACCAACAAAATGGTATGAATACGAACGTGGTAGTGGTAAATTTGGAGCGAATATCACATCCTATGTAGGTAAAATTGGTTTAATCACACCAAGCGATTATGGTTATGCCACAAGCGGAGGAAGTTCTACAAACAGAACATCATGCTTAAATGCTTCCCTAACGGAACTTGGAGGACTAACTGATTGTGTCAATAACAACTGGCTCTATACCCCAAATAAAACTCAATGGCTTTTTCCAGCTGCGATGAGTAATGGAACCAATTATTTTACGATTGCTGCAACGGGAAACATAGAAGAACAAGATAGTAGCATGAGCTATGCAGATAGACCAAGCATCTATTTAAAACAAGGAATACTAGTAAAAGGTGGAAATGGATCTCTTGGAAATCCGTATACAATATAAAAGGTAAGAATAAACTTATCTTTTTTTATTTATGAAAATCTTTTACAATAAAAAAGCAAAACGTTTACCTATAGACAAGAATTAACAAAAAAGTTTGGGAATAAGAATTCTTTCTGAGATAAAAAAATAGAACGGAAAGAGAAAAATATTATTGTAAAATTTGGATTTCAATCAAGAAAAAGGAATGATATAAAATCATTGAAGAATAAAAAAAGTGTGTTATAATAGGCACATAAGTAGGTGTCAAAATATGACAAAAAAAATAGGAATCATTGTTCCTTGCTACAATGAAGAAGAATCATTACCTTTGTTTTATAAAGAAATGAAACGTGTCATGGAACAAATGGATACGCAGTTTGAATTATTGTTTATAAATGATGGAAGCAAAGATAATACATTAAAATTACTAAAAGAATTAGCAAAAAAAGACAAACGAGTAAAATACCTTTCCTTTTCACGCAACTTTGGAAAAGAAGCGGCCATATTAGCTGGATTAGAACACATTCATGGAGACTATGTAACACTGATGGATGCAGACTTACAAGATCCACCAGAGAAACTAATTGAAATGTATGATATGTTACAAAAAGAAAATTTAGATATTGTAGGCCTCAAAACAAACGACCACAAAAACTATGGATTTATTCGAAAATTTTTTACTAAATCTTACTATATGTTTGTTGGATGCCTAAGTTCTGTTCCAATGGCCCCAAATGAAAGAGATTATCGTCTTATGACACGTCAAGTAGTGGATTCCATATTGACACTTACTGAATACAATCGTTACTCCAAAGGATTATTTAACTTTGTAGGATTTGAGACCAAATGGATTACCTACGATGCACCAGATCGAATAGCAGGAAATACCAAATGGAGCTTTTGGAAATTATTTTCTTATGGAATTGATGGCTTAGTAGGATTTTCAACGAGACCTCTTGTCATTTCCTCTTTTGTTGGAATACTATTTTGTTTTATTGCATTTTTAATGATACTAGTAATCATATTAAAAACACTATTGTGGGGAGATCCTGTAGGAGGATGGCCAAGCCTTGCTTGTATTATAATTTTTGTAAGCGGTGTTCAGCTCTTCTTCTTAGGAGTACTAGGAGAATATCTATCAAAGATCTATTTAGAAACAAAAAAAAGACCAGTATACATTGTCAAAGAAACCAATACAATACAATCTGAAAAAAAATAATCAGATTGTTTTTAATTTTTCAAAAGGATAATGAAAAATAAAATAGATTATGTTATAATAAAAAAGACAATAGAGGGTGTAAGAATGAATCAAAAAGGGCATGCACTAGTGGAATTTGTAATCATTTTACCGCTTCTTCTTTTTCTGATGATTGGTTTTTTTGATTTTCTACATATCAAAGAAACGGAAAAAAAATTAGAAAAAGAAATCAACGAATTAAATATTTCTTGGAATGAAATGAACCAGTTTGATGAAATCAATCAAATGGTAAAAGAAAAAAATAAAGATGCAATCTTAGAAATAACCAATAAAAATGATGAATATCGCATCATTTCAATCAAAGAGAATTTAAAAATTTATTGCCCATTATTAAATCGAATTCTAAAGTCACCTTATGAAATAAAAGTCGAAAAAAAGATAGAAAAAGAGGGGTAATCATGAATCAAAAAAAAGGAAAATCATTATGTATTTTTTCTGCCAAAGGTGGAGTAGGAAAAACCATTACAACTTGTAACCTTGCTGGAATTTTTGGACAAATAAAAAAGAAAGTACTAATACTAGATATGGATTTATCCAGTGGAGGAATCAGTGTTACACTAAATACACCATTCCAATCGACAATTTATAATTTTATGGACGACTATCAAAACAATCGTTATACTGAGTTTGAAAAATACATTACCAAATACGATGAATACATTGATATTTTGCCATGTCCCAAAGATCCAAGACAAGCAAATAAAATAAGCTCTAAATATATTGAAATTCTATTAGACAAAGCTTTATACCACTATGATATTGTCTTAATTGATACCAACCATATCTTAAACGAATTAAATCTTGTTTTGTTAGATAATGTTTCTAATATTCTTTTTGTTATGACAAATGACCCAATGGATGTAAAAAATATGAAATCATTGCTAAGCATTTTCCGAGATTTAGAAAAAGATAACTATAAAATTTTATTAAACAATAGCAAAGATCCATACAAAACATATTTTTCTGTTTTTGACTTACAAAACATTTTGAAAAGTAATATTGATTACACCTTAGGTTGTGAGTTTTACCTAAAAAATATCGATGAATATGTCATGAATGGAAAAATCATTACCAAAGAGCCAAAAATGCCAAATGTATTTTCAAAAGAATACGCAACATTTATGAATATAGCTGCTGACTTGACCGAAGAAAGGGAAGAAAAGAATGAAGAAAAATAGTTTGCTAGAAGCCTTTCAAGTGGAAAGAAAAGAAAATATCATTTCCAATATTAGTGATTACGATATATTTCGAGATAAAAAATTGTTGGATGATTTAAGAACAAAAATTGTTGAAAATTTAATAGACCAAGAAATACCAGATGATGAATCAAGAAGTGAATTTATTAATAACGAAATCAATCGAACCATTGAAGGAATTGACTTAACTAATTTAGAAAGAAATCATTTATACAATTTAATTGATAATGAAATGATGGGCTATGGACCTTTAACTGAGTTATTAGAAGATAAAAATATTACGGAAATCATGGTAAATAGTCCCAAAGAAATCTACATTGAAATCGATGGCCAAATTATCAAAGATGATAGTGTTTCATTCATTGATGAAGAACATATTATAAGAACAGTTCAACGACTCATAAATCCCTTAGGAAGAACCATTGATGCATCAAATCCAATGATAGACTCCAGATTAAAAGATGGCTCAAGAATTAATGCAGTCATTCCACCACTATCTCCAAAAGGTACAGTAGTAACCATTCGGAAATTTAAAGAAGGAATTACTTCCGCCGACGAACTAATTCGCTTAGGGACCATGACTCCTTATATGGCAACGTTCCTTGCCTCAGCCGTCAAAGGAAAATGCAACATGATTGTTTGTGGTGGTTCAGGTTCTGGAAAAACAACCCTTTTAAACATATTAAGTAGTTTTATTGATCAAAAAGAACGAATCATCACCATTGAAGATGCAGCCGAATTAAAATTAAACCAAAATCATGTCATATCCCTAGAAACTAGAGTATCAAATTATGAAAAGGATAATGAAATCACCATTCGAGATTTAGTCATTAATAGTCTTCGAATGAGACCAGATCGTATCATTGTAGGAGAAGTAAGAGGAAGTGAAGCGTTTGATATGCTCCAAGCCATGAACACAGGACACGATGGATCACTTACCACACTTCATGCCAATAGTCCGAAAGATGCCTTAAACCGTTTAGAAAATATGGTCTTAATGAGTGTTGATCTTCCCTTACATGCGATAAGAGAATACATGCTCGGAGCAATAGATTTAATTGTAAATATTGAACGAACCAGTGATGGAAGAAGAAAAATAACATCCATTGCTGAATTAGTAGGCATGAACAATGAAGAAATCGAACTAAAAGAAATCTTTGCATTCCATCAAAGAGGTTTAACAAAAGAACAAGAAGTCGATGGAGAATTTATTCTATATAACGAAACAATCCCAAAAGTTTACGAAAAAATAGCCAAAAAAGGAATTACAGACATCGATTTTATGTTTCAAAAAAATAAAAAAGCCAAAAAAAATAAAAAATAACAAAAGGAGGAAAAATCATGCAAAAATTCTTAGAAAAACTCCCATTTCAACTTCCTATCATATTGATACTATGTGCAGTGATTTATATTTTATTTCGAGAATATAAATCATTAAAATATCAAAAAAGATTTGAAAATTTTTCTCTAGAATCCTCCAATGATCCTGAAGTTTCTTTCCTAGACATGTTTATTCAAAGAATATGGAATTGGTTTGAATCAATAAGCAAAATTTTAAACAAAAATGAATTATTAAAAATGTGTGGAGAAAAATATGATAAATTTCTCATATTAGAAAATTCCAGTGCAAAATCAGGAATGAATTACTTTCTAATAAAATTAATTTGTGCCTTCGTTGCTCTCATATTAACCTTTATCTTCATGCTAAAAGACTTTTTCTACTTAAGTGTATTTTGCAGTTTTATTGCTTGCCTCATAGGATTTTTTCTTCCCGATATGGTTCTTTCTGTTGCCTATCAAAAACAAAAAAAGAAACTAAAAGATAACTTTCGTGAAGCGATTATTATTCTAAGCCATAACTTTGCCTCTGGAAAAAACATGATTCAAGCGATAGAATCGGTAACAGAAAACTTAGAAGGGCCCCTTCAAAAAGAATTTGAAAAAATCCAAAAAGATTTAAACTATGGATTAAGTCTAGAAATTGTATTAGAGCGATTTTACAAGCGTACCAAAATAAAAGAAATAAAATATCTTTCTTCCGTTTTAACAATCATCAATCAAACGGGAGGTTCCGTTACGAAAATGTTTGAACAAATTGAGAAAAATATGCAAAAAGAAAAACAATTTGCTTTGGAATATCGCTATTTATTGCAATCGACGATTTTTACAACCAATATTTTTATCATTTTTCCGCCCCTTTTATTTTTCCTAATACTTGGATTAAATCCAGAATATTTTGATCCATTTTTTCAAACACCTTATGGCTTTTTAGTTTTTTTAAGTCTTTTTCTAATTTATGTTTTTTATGTGATATTAATCACAAAACTCAGAAAAGGAGGGTCTCATGAATAGTCGCCAAAGCTTTATTGCAAAATTTTATCCACAAAAAATCATACAAAGTATATCCAAAAAAATAAAATTACTAGGTATCTCTTATCCATATCAAGCCATTGATTTATTAAACATTCGCATATTTACTTGTCTCTTCCTTTTTTGCACCATTATTCTATTTCTTCCGTTTGGATATGTTCTTGCTCCCATCATCACAATAATGATTTATTTTATTATAGAATATATTACATTAGATAAACCAATACAAAAGCGAAAAAATCGCTTAGAAGAAGAAGCCATATTTTTCTTTGAGGTACTAAATCTAAATTTTGATGCAAAAAAAAATTTATTGGTATCACTAGAACAAACCACATCCTTAATTGAAGGGGAACTATCCGACGAATTTAAAAAAACGTTATCTGAAACTCGTTTAGGAAAAAATATCTATGAAAGTTTAAAAAATATGCGCGAAAGAATTCCAAGCTCCACGATTAATCAAGTCTTATTAAATTTAATGGAAAAAGAAAATCATGGAAATCAGATTGGACAAACCATATCCCAACAAGTAGAATATCTAAGAGAAAAAAAACTACAAAAAACAAAAGCAGCAATCTCAAAACTCCCAGTAAAAATAAGTTTAATATCTTCCTTATTTCTCATTCCATTCATTACTCTCATGATATTAGCACCCATAATACTAGATTATTATTTGCCGTAAGAAAGTGAAAACTTTCTTTTTTTTGGTACAATTGTATGATAAAATAAAATAGGATGTGATAAAAATGTTTAATTATATAAAAGGGATAGTAACCAATCAAACAAACAATTTTATAGTCTTAGAAAATCATGGTATCGGTTATCAAATTTTTGTAGGGAATCCATTTAGTTATCCAAAAGAAAAAGAAATTACCGTATATTTATACTGTCACATAAGAGAAGAAGAATATTCACTTTATGGATTTCAAAAAGAAGAAGAAAAAGAACTTTTCCTTCGCCTAATTAATGTAAAAGGGCTAGGTCCCAAAATGGCTCTACCAATGCTTGCAACAGGAAGTGTCAGTGGAATTATCGATGCGATAGATCGTGAAAACATACTTTACCTAAAAAAATTCCCCAAAATAGGAGATAAAGTAGCTCGCCAAATTATTTTAGATTTAAAAGGAAAACTAACCAAAGACGATACTGTTATAGTTGATTCGAACTTTGATGAATTAATTAGTGTCCTAGAATCACTTGGTTATAAAAATGCAGATATCAAAAAAATCTTACCAAACGTTAATACTTCGCTAACCATTGAAAATCAAGTGAAAGATGCGCTAAAGCTATTATTAAAATAATGAAAATTGGTTTAGATATTGACGATACTACCGTAATAACAAGAAAAAATTTTAACAAAGAAATCAAAAAATATCGTCACAAACATAAAATGAAAAGATATAGCGAAACAAAACAATTGAGTGGGGAAGATTTTAAAAACTTTTTAAAAGAATGTGGAGAAAACATATACAAAGATTTAAAACCAAAAAAACATGCAGCCAAAATCATTTCAAGTTGGAAAGAACAAGGTCATGAAATCTATTTTATTACGGCGCGAGCACTAGAAGATTGTGATTCCATTGAAGAAATAACCAAATCCTCTTTTTTGAAATACCATATACCTTATGAGCAAATTATCTTTAGCTCTAAAAATAAGGCAGAAGATGCTAAGGACCTAAACCTAGATGTCTTTGTGGATGATCAAGAAAGTGTATTAGATACCTTTCAAGGAACTAATGTATATCAAATTCGTTTTTTAGAAAATAAAAAAAATTTTAGTAAATACCAAAAAGTGAGTACTTGGAAAGAATTAAATGAAATCATAGAAAAGTTATAACAAAAGAAAGGAGAAGAAAAATGGACGAAGAAAACATATTAGATGCTGAAATACAAGCGAGTGATACCTTTGATTTAAACATTCGACCTCAATCATTAAAAGAATATGTTGGACAAAAAGAAATTACCAACAATTTAAGTATTTTTATAGAAGCAGCCAAAAAAAGAAATGAATCCTTAGATCATGTTTTACTCTATGGTCCTCCAGGACTAGGAAAAACAACCCTTGCACATATCATAGCGAATGAACTTGGAGTCAATTTAAAAACAGCCAGTGGACCTTCCATTGAAAAGAGTGGAGATTTAGCAGCAGTTTTATCTAATCTAGAACCAGGGGATGTTCTCTTTATTGATGAAATTCATCGGATGCCAAAATTCATTGAAGAAATTCTATATCCAGCCATGGAAGATTTTGAATTAGATATTGTCATTCAAAACGATGGAAGAAGTCGCAATATTAAAATAGATTTACCACCCTTTACACTCGTTGGAGCAACAACAAGAGCAGGGGATATCTCAAGTCCTTTACGAGACCGTTTCGGTATTGTTTCCAAATTAAATTACTATACCGATGAAGAATTATTTTCCATCATCAAACGAACCAGTCGAGTTCTTGCAATGGATATCACAGATGATGCTGCTAAAATCATAAGCAAACGTTG
>CAOWNX010000023.1 GCA_948552115.1 uncultured Bacilli bacterium | reverse complement strand
AAAGACCTCGATAATTGGCTGTTCCACCTTTTTCAGCAATGGATTTACTGATAATATTGCTTTTGGTAAATTTTCCTAAATGAATCATTTTTGCTCCTGCATCAAGGTATTGTTTTTCTTTGGCATAAGCTATGCTAATTGAACTTCCTACTGCATAATCTCCTTTTAAAATGCAAGAGGGATATTTCATTGTGATTTGACTTCCAATGTTACCATCTATCCATTCCATTACTCCAGATTCTTCGACGATTGCTCGTTTGGTAACTAAATTGTAGACATCAGTCGACCAATTTTGAATGGTAGAATAACGACATTTGGCATTTTTTCCTACAAAGATTTCTACGACTCCAGCATGTAAAGAATTGGTGGAATAGCTTTTGGCTGTGCATCCTTCGATATAGGATAATTCTGAATTTTCATCGACAATGATTATGGTTCTTTCAAATTGTCCCAGGGATTCGGTGTCAATGCGAAAATAACTTTGAAGTGGTCGGTCTAATTTGGTATTTGGTGGAATGTAGATAAATGTTCCTCCACTCCAAACAGCACCATTTAAAGCAGTATATTTATTTTCTTGATAGTTTACAAGTGTATTAAAATACTTTTGAAAAAGTTCTGGGTGTTTTTGAAGTGCTTCATCTGTACTCATAAATATGATATCTTTTTTAGTATTTTGCTTATGGTAAATGACTTCACTTTCATATTGGTTGCTTACCCCATCAAGGTATTTTTGTTCAGCATCTATGACTCCTAAATTGCAAAAGACATTTCGGGTTTCTTTTTTGATGCCGTCCCAATTGTCTAAGGTTTTTTCTTGTGTATTTTTGTAGTATAAAATTTTGTTAAAATCTATGTTTAATTTTGGACCAAAATTTGGATTTTCTAGGGATTGAAATGTTTCAAATGCTGTAAGTCGAAAATTCCTCATCCATTCTGGCTCTTTTTTTCTTTGGGATAGTTTTTCTATAAATTCTTTTGATAATTTTTCTTTCATGATAATCACTTTTTTATTATAACGCAGAAATTGATGAAGAAACAATTGAAATTTTTATTTCAGACTGTTATAATCTATATTATGATACGGAGGTTGGCTTTTCTTATGAATTCACAGATTATGAATGATAATATTTATTATCTCAATGAATGGATGAAATATAATGAGTCTTTAAGAGGAAATCTCCAAATTATTGGAAATGATTTAGTGTGCAATATTAATGGACAAAATGAATCTATTGATATTAGTGATTATTATTTATCAAGTATTTTATACAATCAAAATTTAAGGGAGCAACTTTCAGATTCAACTAAAATAAATGCGGAAGATTTGTTTCGGATTGTTCGAGTAAATATTTTGGCAGAAGATTTAGAAAAGTTGGAAAAGGGAAAGCAAGAATGTTTGATTACAAAGATGGAAGTGAAGCAAAATGAACCAAATTCACAACCTTTTCTTATTTTTGAAGATAATTATGGACATAAGTTTAAAATTGCAAAGAATATAGAACAAGTGGTGGCAATTTATAAACAGTTAGTAGCAAAAAATCCTCAAGTAAATTTTTATGAATTTAAGAAAGAATTGGAGGGATTACGAAATGGCCAAAATCATTAAGTTTTCAGATTATGTGAATGGGAAAGGCAATGCATTGGAAGCATTTCATATTCAGACTTTTGTATATGATGGTACTCGTTATGAGTCTTTTATTAGTGAAACTGGCAAAAAGCAATTGCAAAATATTCAAAAGTCTGTATCTGATGCAATTGTTTCTAAAGATCCTTCTATTGATTCCAGTAAAATTATTGAACTTGCAAATTATATGAATGCTGCAAAGGGCGTGAAGAAAGAGATTTCTTTTTCGCAATTACAGCAAGAAAACGGAAAAGTTTTAACGCTTACGAAAACTCCAAATGAACGAAGAGCTGGTTTTATTAATGCATCCATTTTACTTTATGCAATTATGAATATTGCCATTATTATCGCAATTACTGTCTTTCTTTTATAAAATGTGAATGTTTCTTCTGAAGTTTCATATAGTTAATTAGAAATGAAGGAGGAAATATGGAAATATTAAAAGTATCTAGTAAATCTAATCCAAGTAAGGTAGCTGGAGCGATTGCTAATATTTATCGTGAACAAAAAGAAGTGGAAATTCAAACGATTGGGGCTGGAAGTCTTAATCAAGCGATAAAAGCGATTGCAATTGCAAGAGGGTTTGTTGCTCCGAGTGGTGAAAATTTGGTGGTAGTTCCTGCTTTTAATGATATTGTTATTAATGGAGAACAAAAGACTGCTATGAAATTAATTGTTTTAAATAAATAAAAAAGGCCTTAATTCTTTTCAGAGTTAAGGTTTTTCTTTTCCCATCGTGCAAATAAACCACATGGAAGAATCAGTTTACTATTTTGAAGTGGAAGTCCTAGTTCATCACTTATTATGTTTCCTTCGATTCGTTTATTTACCGTTAGGTATAGTATGTTTTCTAATATTGTTTTGGATAATCCTGTACTATAGGAATTGATAAGGAACAGTAAGGGATCTTCACTTAGTAATTCAGTACACATATTTACTAGATTATACAAATCTGTTTCGATATTCCAAACTTCTTTTTTACTACCTCTACCAAAACTTGGTGGGTCCATTAAAATGATATCGTATTTGTTGCCACGTCTTATTTCTCGTTTTACAAATTTTACGACATCGTCTACGAAAAAGCGAATTGGTTTTTCTTCTAAACGATTTAGTTTTACGTTTTCTTTGGCCCAGTCAATCATTCCTCTAGAAGAATCTACATGGGTTACACTCGCACCACTTTTTAAAGCAGCAATAGAAGCAGCTCCTGTATATGCAAATAGATTTAATACTTTGATTGGACGATTTTCTTGTTCAATTATTTTTCGAATTAAGTTCCAATTATAAGCTTGTTCTGGAAAGAGCCCAGTGTGTTTGAATCCCATTCGTTTTAAATTGAATTTTAAATCTTGGTAAGTTATTTGCCATACGTTTGGGATATGAGAATTTTTGATTGTCCACTCTCCTCCTCCCATGTTGCTTCTTTGATAAACGGCATCTATGTTTTGCCAAATCGCTGGATTTTGTTTTTCTTCCCATATAATTTGAGGATCTGGTCGAAGTAAGGTAATAGAACCCCATTTTTCTAATTTTTGACCCTTTGCCATATCTAAAATTTGATAATCTTTAAAATCTAATACTGTTTTCATTTTTTCATTCTTTCCTTTGTAAAATAAAAAATAATTGGATTAATAAATTCTAAAACACCATGAAAAAAGAAGAAATATCCTAATAGTAAAATTTGAATATCAATGGTTTGATTTAAGTTGATTCCAGTGAAAATTCCAAATACAATAAATAAGATTAAATAAATCATTTCTAAAATCCAAAATTTGCTTTTTCTATCATGAAAGTAGTCTGCTCTTTTTAATTTTATTAATGATTCAAAGGTAATCCAAATAAATAAGAGAATTGTTAAGTTGAGAACGGATTCATTTATTTGAAAAAATATAGCAATTATCATTACGATGAGAGCTGCAAGACTGGAATATAAACTCCCTCGTCTATTTTGTTCTTTGGTCAGTAAAAATTTACCAAAATTGATTATTGTATAGAATAACATGGTAAGAATAAATAGTAGATTAATTTGAGTGAATTGCATTAAAGGACACAGTAAAAGAAAACATCCTATTAAAAGAAATAATATGGCAGCAACGGTGTCAATTTTTTGTTTTATATTCATGAGTAACACCTCTTTCTCTAATCTAATCTTATAATAGAGAAGCAATTTAATCAATCTTTTCTTCGATTTGGAATGTCATACATATACATTTATTAGTCTTTTTTATTAAAACATTTGGGATGATATGATTTCTGGCACCAATGTTTTTTAAAACAATTTCTACTTTTTTTTGACTTTCAAAAAACATTTTTTGAAAATCTGTCTCAGTCCATATTTTTTTCGGATTTAGTAATATATGACAAATTATATTACTAAAAAATGTATCTCCACAACCATTCGTTTCTATTTCTGGAAAAGGATTTTCTATAGAAAAGTCATAGTGGTGGTCGTGATAGAAAAATTCTGTACCTTTTTTGCCTTTGGTGATAATTATCAGTTCAGAATTCATTTTATGGAGTAATTCTTTTTTTGTTTGATTTAGTTTTTTTAGGAGAAATTCAAAGGTATCTTCACTGATGTTCATGATTTTATAGGGGTAAAATATGTAGTTCTCTATTTTTTCTTTTTCCATATAAATGAAATGTTTTATAGTACTGATATCTAATAATATTGGATTGGAGAGTTGAATAATTAGTTTTACGTTTGTAATCGAGTAATCTTTTAATAATAAATAATCTGTTGGAGTTATGGAAGAAGTTATTTTTTCGAGTGAAAAATTTGGATATCTCTCTTTTTTTGTTTGACATATGGGACAGTATGATGTTGTTTTTCCATCTTTGATGTAGAAGTTTTTGGTAGGATGATTCGTAATCGTTATATCTTGAATGTCTATTGTTGTTTGCTTTAGTGAGTTTCTTATCCATGTTCCTTGCTCGTCTGCTCCACAATAACCGATTAATTTACAGGGTATTTTTTGATGATCTAAATTAACTAAAATATTTGAAACAGTTCCTCCGCCATTAACAAATACTTGATTATTCCAAAAGTAATAATCACAAATCATGTTTTCTATTCCGACTACTCTCATTTTAGAATTCTCCTAATTGATTGTGATATAGTTCGGATGCAAATGGTGCATAGTTGATATTGCATAAATCAATTTTCTTTTGTTCTGCTATTTGAATTAAAAGAGTTAATCCTTGGATGGTTAATTCGAAATCTGCTAATACTGGATCTTGTTCGTTAACATCTAAAATAATTATTTTTTTCTGGTATTTTTGTAAGGCATTTAAAAGATTTTCGTCGAGCGCTGTTTTTTTAGATATTAAATAGATAATTAAATTGTCTTGATAGTAAGTAGAGGTCGTTCTTCCATGACAAAAACTATATTTATCGTGCACAATGACAGGAGCTATGTTTGCTTCTATGAATGTACTTTCTAAGTATGTTGCTGCAGTTTTTGTATTTGCGTCTTTTAGAATTTCAATTGTCTGAAATTCAGGAATGTTGTACCTGATTTGTTTTGGAAATTTCAATTTTCTTTTTGTATACATCAATAATATACTCATTGAAATTAGTGTACTTTTTATCGATATAAAGCTTTTTTCTTTTTTATTTTCTTGATACTTTAATGTGATTTCTTTATCAATTTTTGATTTTCTGGTTGTCATTAAATAGGTGTTTTCTTTATTCTTGATTACTTTTTTGATGCCATAATTTTTTCCACTATGACTAAATAAAAGGATTGGTAATTTTTGATTTGGATTTTGAAGAATTTCTAGGAGTTCTAAGGTGTATGAAATGTAATTTTTTTCTTGAAATATCTTAGAGGCAAAAACAGCACATGGCATGGAACCCCCTACTCCACTACAAATTATGGGACTTTTGATTTGATTTAATTTTTCAAAAATTTCGTTTAAGTTGGTTTGTTCTAAACTTTCTGTGATATCTTTTTCTAAATGAATTAAGATATCTTGCATATTGTTTCTCATTTTTTTCACTTCCTTAAACTTAGTTTAGGGAAAGTATAGGAAGTATTTTTGCTCTTTTAAAATTTTTCTGGTAATATTTCTGCTTTGATGATTCGTTGTAGTTCAAAATTTCGTAAGTCTTGTTTGGCTTCACAAAATGCAGTAAGCCCCCATCCATTTTGGAAGTAAAATAACTCATAAGGGTCGATGATTCTGGTTGTATCTCCTTTTTTTAACGAATGATATGTGATTTTTACTTTTCGATGTTCTTTGCATGCCTTTGAAAATAGGTTATATAAATTTTTGTCTTTATTCGATATATTTTTTTCTTCTTCTAAGGAACAAATTTTCATTTTTTCTATGAGCATATTTATTTCTTTTTGAAAATCCGGATTTTTTTCTTTTAATTTTTTTAATATTTCTAAGTCTGTTTCTTTCCAAGTGATGGGAGAAATTTTATGATTTCTTGGTAAGTAATATCCACCATAGGGTCCTCGTATGCTTTCGATATAAAATCCAACTTTTTCTAATTCTTCTTTGTAGGTACGAACCATTCGTTTGCTGACTTCTAATTTTTCTGATAATTCTTTGATGGAATATTTTCTTCCATTTTGAAGATAAGATAATAAAAGTATTGTGTTTCCTATTTTACTCATAGTATTTCCTCATTTTTATCTAATATTTTATTTTCGTTTAAAAATGTTTTTTCATCCATCTTTTTTCTTTTTCTTTTTCTTTTAAATCTTCATAGAAAAACTCTGTACCTCTTCCTTGAAAGATTTCTAGCATTTCTTCAAAATCTGGAGATAATTTATAATCTTTTATTTTATCCATATCTATCCAGAATACCTTTCCTTCTTTGGTTTCGTCGATTAATGGTCCAGTGAAATTGCAAGTTTTTAATAAGAAAACAATGTATCTTTCTTCTTTTTTTTAATCATACCAATCTTTTATTCCACAAAATTTTAAGTTTGAAACTGTTAGTCCTGTTTCTTCTTGTACTTCTCTAATTGTAGCTGGAACGATAGCTTCTCCTAATTTTATTTTGCCACCTGGAAATGTAAATCCATTCCAGTCTTTTATTCTGTCTTGTACTAGTACTTGATTCTTTTTTTCATCGATAATCATGCACATATTTGTCAATTTTACTTTTTCCATTTTATAGCCTCTCTTGTTCTTTATTATAGCATGATTTAATATTTGTAACATATTGAAAAAATAGATATGAAACTCCATATCTATTCTACTTCTTCAAATTGACTGTTGTAAAGTTCTGCATAGAAACCATTTTGTTTAATTAAATCATCATGATTTCCTACTTCAACAATGTCCCCTTCTTTCATTACTAAAATTAAATCGGCATTTTTGATTGTTGACAAGCGGTGAGCAATGATGAAGGAAGTTCTACCTTTCATTAATTCGTCCATTGCTTTTTGAATTAATATTTCTGTTCTTGTATCTACATTACTTGTCGCTTCGTCTAAAATCATTACTTTTGGATCTGCTAATATTGCTCTTGCTATAGTAAGTAATTGTTTTTGTCCTCCAGATACGTTATTTGTTTCTTCATTTAATACCATATTGTAGGCGTCTGGAAGTGTTTGAATGAAGTGGTGAACATGAGCTGTTTTGGCTGATTCAATGACTTCGTCATCGGTTGCATCTAATTTTCCATAACGTAAATTTTCCATAACAGTTCCATTAAATAACCAAGTATCTTGGAGAACCATTCCAAAAATGTTTCGAAGGTCACTTCGTTTAAATTCGTTGATGTTGTGTCCATCGATTAAAATTTCTCCGTCTTGAACGGTATAGAATCGCATGAGTAGTTTAATCATTGTAGTTTTTCCAGCACCAGTTGGTCCTACAATCGCAATTTTTTGTCCCGATTTTACTTTGGCATTAAAATTTTTGATAATTGTTTTGTCTTTGGTATATCCAAATTTAACGTTTTTAAATTCAATATTTCCTTTAATTTTATCTAATGGTACAGGAAGTGTACCTTTATCTTCTTCTTCGGTTTCTTCTAAAAATCCGAAAATACGTTCTGCAGCAGCAATCATAGATTGAATTTGATTCATTACTTGGGCAAGCTGAGCAATTGGTTGGGTAAAGTTTTTGGAATATTGAATGAATGATTGAATGTTCCCAACAGTAATTTTTCCTTTAGAACAATAATATGCACCAACGATTGCTATGATTGCATAGTTTAAGTTTCCAATAAAATTCATAATCGGATGCATAAGCCCAGATAAGAACTGACTTTTCCAACCAGCTTCATATAATTTGGTATTTTCTTTTTTAAATTCTCCAATTAATTTTTCTTCGGCATTAAAAGCTTTGACAACATTATGTCCTCCCAGCATTTCTTCGATATCTCCATCAACACTTGCTAAATATTCTTGCTGTCTTTGAAAATATTTTTGACTGTGTTTCATGACAAACATTACGAATAATGAAGCAATTGGAAGAACAAGAGCAGTTAGTATGGCAAGGCTTATATTAATGGTACACATCATAATGAATATTCCAATTACAGTTACAATGGAAGTAACTAATTGCGTGGCACTATCATTTAGACTTTGTTGAAGTGTATCAACATCATTGGTAATAATGGATAAGGTTTCTCCTGTGGTATTGGCATCGAAATATCTCATCGGTAATTTTTTTATTTTTTCTGATATTTCTTTTCTTAAACGATAGGTAGTATTTTGGCTAATGCCAGACATTACCCATGCTTCGATATAAGAAAAAATTGCACTTAAAATGTATAATCCTAGTAGAAATAATAGTATTTTAGCAATGGCATCAAAATTAATTCCACCAGTTCCAGTAATTTTAGCAATCAATCCAGTGTATAATTCTTGAGTAGCATTTCCTAGTATTTTGGGTCCTGCAATAGAAAAGATGGTACTTGCTATGGCAACTGCAAAAACGATGATTAAACCAATTTTATAATTTCCTACATATCGAATTAATTTTTTTAATGTTCCTTTGAAATCTTTTGGTTTTTCAAGAGGCATTCTTCCTGGAGGGCCCATTCTTTTTTTAGCCATGTAGTTCATCCTCCTTTAATTGAGATAAAGCAATTTCTTTGTATATATCACAATTTTTTAATAATTCTTCATGTGTTCCAATTCCCACCATCATTCCTTTATCTAATACGATGATTTGATCTGCATGCATGATGGTACTAATTCTTTGAGCAACAATAAATATGGTTGCATTATTTGTCTCTTCACTTAATGCTTTTCGTAAGTTTACATCGGT
>CAOWNX010000022.1 GCA_948552115.1 uncultured Bacilli bacterium | reverse complement strand
CATATATTGATTTATTTGTCAAATTTTGACATTATTTTTAGAATTACTTCTGTTGCTCCTAAATTCATTCCATTTAAATGGAATGTTTCCACATTTATATCTTTTTTTAATATTTCATGTACTTTTTTCTTTAATACGCCTTGTCCTTTTCCATGTATTATTACAATATGTTTGTTCTTTAACTTTAAATTATCTTGAATAAAATCTTTTACTAAATATTCAATGGTATCTCTTGTTTCCCCATGAAGATCTAAGAAAGGATCTCGTTTTAAAATCATTTCAGAATATTTTTTGGAGGTTGTGGCGGCATTGGTTGTGAAATATTCTGATTTATTGGGATATTCATTGTCTGATTTTGCAATTGCATTAGAGCTGCTGCTTGCATTTGATTTGGAATTGTTGGATTTGTTGGCGGTTCTAATGCTGGAGTAATGGGATTTTGATTAGAAACACCTTCTGAAGCTGCTTTGATTTCATCTGGACTAATCGCCATTGTTTGAAATATTTGATTTTCTTGAGATGGTTGTTGCACCTCTTGAGGCTCTTCTTTTGGTTCAGAATTTTGAATTGGAGTCTCTGTTTGAGGAATTGGTTCCGCAACTATCACTTGTAGTTTTCCAAAGCGACTTTCATAATTTTGTATTACTTCACTCAATGTAGGAATGGAATCTTTAACCCCCATTTTCGTAGTGGAAAGGCTTGCTGTAATATTTGCAAGGCGAATTGAGGTTTCTAAATCGTATTTACTACCCATTGCATAAAGAAAAGCACCTCTAAAAATGTCTCCTACTCCAGTTCGATCAATTTCAACAACGTTTAATGGAGGCATTTGTTTTATTTCCCCATTTAAATGATATAAAGCTCCATACCCTTTTAAGGTAATGATTATTTCATTATTTGGAAAACGATCTTTTACTCTTTTATAAACTGTAAGTAATGTTACTGGATTATTAAAATCTATTTTCATTCCTGCAATTCCTTCAGCAAATTCAATAGAACCGATAATATATTTAGCATCTCTTGCTAGAGCTATTAATTCTTTTGTTGCACTTGATGCATCGAGTACAGTAATTGCTTCACGATATTTATTCATGGCAGTAGTACTAGCGGAATATTCATAACCATCCATATATACAATATCTGGATGAATATCGTATTCATATTTTTTTAAATGAAATTCTTCCGATTCTATATTAAAAATGGTTCTAGTATGATTTGTTCCATTAATTAGAATGAAAGAAGTAGATGTTTTTTTATCATAGCTAGTTTCTAAAAATGAAGTTTTAATTCCAGATGCTTCCATATCTTTTTTGATAAAACTACCAAAATCATCATATCCAACTACTCCTGAAAAATAGGTTTCTACATTCCATTTTGCTAATAAAAATGCTACATTAGAAGCTCCTCCTCCACTACTATCTATTTTTTCTTTTAAATAATATTTTCCGTTTTCTATTGGATAATTTTCTAATGGAACCATAATATCATATGTGGCATGACCTATACTTAGTGCTACCATTTTCTTCACCCTATTCTATTCATTTTCTAATATTGTCAAGCTTTTTATCGTTTGTATTTTACATTTATTTATTATACCATAAAAAAATATTTCTGAAAAGGTAATGAATTTGAAATATTTTTTAATATAAAAATACCTAAGAATTAGAATAATCTTAGATATTTAGTTTATATTTGATTTTTGTTTATTGCATTTTGAGCAGATACCAATTTTGCAATAGGAATTCGATATGGACTGCAAGAAACATATTTTATTCCTAGTTCATCACACAATTTGATACTATCTGGATTTCCAGCATGTTCTCCACAAATTCCTAAAGAGATATTTGGTCGTACTGATTTTGCAATATCAATTGCAACTTTTATTAAAGATCCTACTCCATCTTTATCAAGTGTTGTAAAAGGATCTTCTGTCAATATACCTTTCTTTTGATATTCTGGTAAAAATTTATTGGCATCGTCTCGACTAAATCCATAAGTAAGTTGGGTTAAATCATTGGTTCCAAAACTAAAGAATTCTGCACTTTCGGCTATTTTGTCAGCTAAAACACAAGCTCTTGGTATTTCTATCATTGTACCCACTTGATAATTTATCGTGACATCGTGATCTTTCATGATTTTGTTTGCTGTATCATCAATTATTTTTTTTACGTATTCAAATTCTTTTTTGTCTCCTGTTAATGGAATCATAATCTCTGGAGTAATCGTTTTATTTTCTTGCATTAGTAAAATTACAGCTTCTATAATTGCTTTGGTTTGCATTACAGCTATTTCAGGATAGGTTATAGCAAGTCTGCAACCACGATGTCCCATCATTGGATTTATTTCTTTTAACGTGTTGATTCGAGTTTCAATTTCTTCAATAGATATATTCAATTCTCTTGCTAATTCTTTTTTTTCTTCTTGTGTTTTTGGTAAAAATTCATGAAGAGGCGGATCTAAGTATCGGATTACAATTGGATTTGGACTCATTATACGAAATAATTGATAAAAGTCTTCTCTTTGAAACGGTAATAATTCATTTAAATATTTGATTCGTTCTTGTACTGTTTGAGAAAGTATCATTTTACGAAATGGTAAAATTCGTTTTTGATTAAAAAACATATGCTCTGTTCTGCAAAGTCCGATTCCTTTTGCACCTAAGTTTTTGGCTAAATTTGCTTCTTCACAGGTATCGGCATTAGCTCTTACTTCAATGGATTTTATTTCATCCGTCCAAGAAAGAAATTCTTTTAATTCATTCGTTTCTTTGGCTTCTTTTCGTGGAAGCTCTCCCAGGTATACATATCCTTTTGAGCCATCTAATGATAAGCTATCCCCTTCTTTTAAAACGGAACCATTTGGTAATTTTATTTCTTTTTTTTGTTCGTCAATAATGATATTTTCACAACCACTAATACAACAGCGGCCCATTCCTCTTGCTACTACTGCGGCATGGGATGTCATTCCACCTCTAGAAGTTAATATTCCCACTGCATGGTTCATTCCTTCAATGTCTTCTGGACTGGTTTCCATTCGAACTAAAATGGCATTAATTCCTTGTCTTTTTGCTTCGATTACATCTTTGGCGTGGAAATAAATATGTCCTACTGCTACTCCTGGACTTGCTGCTAATCCTGTAATAATTGGACGATGAGATATTTCAGAAGAAAACGTTGGATGGAGAATGTTTTCTAAATCTTCTGGACTCATTTTCATAATTGCTTCTTTTTTTGTCATGTGTCCTTCTTTGGTCATATCTACAGCTATTTTTAAGGATGCTTCTGGTGTTCTTTTTCCGTTTCTTGTTTGGAGCATATAAAGACGTCCTTGTTCAATTGTAAATTCCATATCTTGCATATCTCGATAATGATCTTCTAACAATGTCGCATAGTTTAAAAATTCTTGATAGATTTGAGGCATTTGTATTTTCAGATTTTCAATTGGATAAGGAGTTCTAATTCCAGCAACAACGTCTTCTCCTTGGGCATTCATTAAATATTCTCCAAAAAGTCCTTTTTCCCCTGTGGAAGGATTTCTTGTAAATGCTACTCCCGTTCCTGAGTTTTCTCCTATATTTCCATAAACCATTTCTTGAACGTTTACGGCAGTTCCTAAATTTTCTTTGATATGATTTATTTTACGGTAATAGATGGCACGCTCATTGTTCCAACTACGGAATACAGCAGAAACGGTTTCTAGCAGTTGTCTTGTAGGATCCATAGGAAAAGGCTGTTGATTCATTTTTTCATATAATCTTAAGTAATCTTCCGTTAAGTTTTTTAAGTCTTGAGCATCTAATTCTGTATCTTTGGTAACATTTTTTGATTGTTTATATTCTTCTAATCTGTTTTCAAAAACAGTTCTTTTATATCCTTTTACTACATCAGCATACATCATAATAAATCTTCGATAGGTATCATATACAAAGCGTGGATTTTGAGTTTGTGTGATGAGTGCGGCAGCTACTTCATTGTTCATTCCTAGATTTAATACAGTATCCATCATTCCAGGCATACTAATTGGAGAACCAGAACGCACACTAATCAAAAGTGGTCTCGGTCCATGGCCAAATGTTTTTTGGGTATCTAATTCTAATTGTGTGATATTTTGAAGAATTTCACTTACTATTTCTGCTTTTATTTTTCCAGCGCTTTCATAATAGCTAAAACATGCTTCCGTAGTAATGGTAAATCCTTTTGGTACTGGAAGTCCTAAATGAGTCATTTCTGCTAAATTAGCTCCTTTGCCTCCTAATAGACTTCTCATGTCTTTGTTTCCATCTTTAAAATTATATACATATTTCATGTACAAATCCCACTTTCTATTCTTCTTTTTTATTATATCACACTTTTTATTTTCTAGGCATATTATCTAAATAAGCTTTTCTTAATTGTTCACTTGTAATGTGAGTGTAGATTTGCGTTGTACTTAAATTTTCATGTCCTAAAAGTTCCTGAACGCTTCTTATGTCTGCACCATTATTTAATAATTGTGTAGCAAAGGTATGTCTTAAAACATGGGGGGAGATATGATGTTTTAATCCTATTTTTTGAATTTCTTTATCTAATATTTCATTGATTCGATTTCTTGTGAGTTTGATACTGTTTTTTCCAACAAAGAGATACTCACTTGTTTTTCCGTTTAATAAGATATCTCTTGCTTCGCTTAAAAATTTATTTAATATTTCTTCTGCATATTCTCCGTAATATACAATTCGCTCTTTTTTTCCTTTTCCAAGTGTACGTATACTTTTTTCTGATAGGTTGATATCTTTTAATTTAATATGAATGAGTTCTGAAACCCGAAATCCAGTTGCAAATAGCAATTCTAATATTAATCGATTTCTTATTTCATATGGTGTTTTGAATTCTTTTTCTTTAAATAATTCTACTAGTTCCATTGTTGTTAGAAAATTAGGAATTTTTCGTGTCACTTTTGGGTTTTCAATTTGATTCCAAATATTTTTATCTAAATATTCTTTTAAAACTAAAAAATTATAAAAGGAACGAATCGTACTTACATTTTTGGATATGGAAGTGTTTTTGTATTTTAAATCGTCTAAATATTTTAGATAGGAGCGAATTTGATCTTTTTGAATTTTTTTATAATCTATTTTGTGTTCTTTTAAATAGCTTAAGTATTTTTTTAATTCTTTTTGATAATTTATAATCGTGTTTTCCGAATAATTTTTTTCATATTTTAGATATTCTAAAAATTTTTCTTCCATAAGTTACCTTCTTTTAAATTATTTTATCAAACAAAAAAAAGAAAGTAAATTCTTCTTTTTTACGATAAATTTCTAGTTTTTAATTTATCATTTTTATTCAAAAAGAGATGTAATACTTTTCTTAAATCTTGGTAGCATTCTTCTATGCTTTTCATATCCCAATCACTAATAGTACTTTTAAAAGAATATAGTGCATACTGAAAATCTCTTGTATTTGGA
This sequence comes from uncultured Bacilli bacterium, assembly GCA_948552115.1. Lineage (GTDB taxonomy): Bacteria > Bacillota_I > Bacilli_A > RF39 > UBA660 > MGBC162267. Next base: position 3,429 of record CAOWNX010000022.1, on the reverse strand, counting down.
AAATAGAATTGAATTTTTATCATTGGATCTTGGATAATCTTTTGTGAGATTTTTTCTTTTCTCTTTTTAATAAATTCTGCCATTTTAATAAAAGTAATTTTTTTATTTTGAATTGAGTCATTCCTGCTATTTAATTTGTAAAATAAAATTTGATTATTTTTTTTCTCCGCTCTGTCATAAACTTGTAATACTTCTTTTAACTTTTGATTGTAATTTTTCTGTTGTTTCCATTGGTCTTTTTGATTTTCGGGAACCTCTTTTTCTTCTTTTATACATAAAAACCATAAACACAACGCTAAAATTGTATCTAATGTTTCGCTTTCTACATTTTTTAGCTTATCTTCATCAAAAAAAGGATCTCCTTGTTCTTTTTCTCCAGTAAAGTCTCTTTGCTTTAAATTCTTTAATTCATTTAATATTTGAAAATCTACTGAGTCTCTTTGAATTTGTTTTTTTGATGGTAAAGTAATTGATTTATTTATAGTCCTTTTGGTTTTTTTAGTATTATTTTTTGAGATTTCTTGTATTTTCCAAAATATAGAATTACTTACAAAACTTTTGGAAGGTCTTTGAATTTTATTTTTTTTCATGAATCTTGTTAATGATTTGAATTTATGAGCTAAATCTTCATCTTCCAAACTTTCCAAATCTTTTCTATCGTAATCTCTTCTTAAAGAATTATTCATAATTATAATGGATGTTATAACTTCATTTCTTTCTTGTTCTGTCATTTTGTCAAGCTCCTTTCACAAAAGTTACGTTTATTATAACATTAAAAAAGACAAATGCAATCTTTATGCAACTTTGCCTTGAGTCTTTTTTAATATTTGATGATTTCCTAATTCTATTTCTTTTTTTTGTTCTTCATAAATAATAGCTTTTATTTTTCTTTGTTCTTCATATGGCAATTGACAAAAGCTTTGAATTAATTCTTCTAATTGAAACAATGGCAATTTTTTAATCCAAATTTTTGTATTATCTTGAATATGTGAATTTTCGATATAACCTCCAAGTTTGTTATATAATTTTTTTCTTGTTTCTTGATTTAAGTTCTTTTCAAAATATTCTATTACATTAAAAGTATAACATCCTTCTTTTAATAATGGTACAGAAATCCGTTCTTTTTCTTTTTCGTAATGACGTATTGACAATTCAAAATATTGGTCTTCTTCTAAACCATTTTCAAAATATAGAATGTTATCTTGTCTCATTTGCTTTAAAATTTGTGACTTAGTATTTTCTGAAAAAAAACGGTCAATTTGTTCTAAGGAGTATTGATAGATGCAATCATAAATTAAGCCTTTGGGTCCAAATGAAAAATAGATTTTATGGTAATTTTTTGCGATTGGATTTTTATATTCTAAGCAAAGAAAATAATGATGTTCCATAGTATCCTCCTTACAGATTTTTAATATAACATACTTATGTAAAAAAAGAAATTAATTTTTTTCTTCTTTGCAGTCCATACATTCTAAAGAATCTTTCTTTTCTAATAAGATTCCACCACATTTTGAACATTTTTCTTTTGTTGGTTTATACCAAGAAGCAAAGTCACAATTTGGATAACCTGTGCATCCATAAAAAATTTTCCCTTTTCGAGTTCTTTTTTCAATGATTTGTTTTCCACATTTAGGACAATCAATAATTGTTTTTACTTCTTTTTCTTCTTTTTTTATGTATTTACACGTTGGATAATTGGAGCAAGCTGTAAATTCTCCGTATTTTCCTTTTCGTATTACCAAATCACTCCCACATTCTGGACATGTTTCTCCCGTTTTTTCTGCTTCTTTTTTCTCCATTTCTTGAAATGCTTTTTCTACCAATGGTTCGAATTCATCATAGAAGTTATGTAGTAGTTTAATGTTGTCTTGTTTTTCTTCGGCTATTTCATCTAAATCCGTTTCCATATTTGCAGTATAGGTTACATTTACTATTCCGCTAAAAAACTCTTGTAATTTATCAGTTGTTTCAATCCCAACTTCTGTTGGAGTAAATTTTTTGTCTTCTAGAGTTACATATCCTCGTTCCTTGATAGTCTGAACAATTGTAGCATAGGTACTTGGTCTTCCAATTCCTAAACTTTCTAATTCTTTGATGAGAGAACTTTCAGTAAATCTCGGAAGTGGTTTCGTAAAATGTTGGTATTTCAATATGTCGTTTGCAATAATTACTTCACTTTTATAATTTGCAAAATCTGGTAACATAACATCTTTGGTTTCTTCATAAGCAGAATATATCTTTAAGTATCCATCAAATTTTAAAATACTACCTGTAGTTTTAAATGTATATCCATTATTTTCTAAAATAACTGTGGTAGATAATGATACTGCATTCGCCATTAAACTTGATAAAGCTCGATCATAGATTAATTTATATAATTTGTACTCTTCATTGGATAAATATGCTTTTATAGATTCTGGTGTTCTTTCAATACTTGTTGGTCGTATTGCTTCATGAGCATCTTGGATATTTTTTTTACCTTTTGGAATTTTTACGGAGCCAATGTATTCGTTGCCATACTTCTTTTTAATATATTCTTGTGTTTCAGAAATAAATGTTGGAGAAAGTCGTTCAGAATCGGTACGCATGTATGTGATTAATCCAACCGTTTCATGTTCTAATTCAACTCCTTCATATAATTTTTGGGCAATACGCATTGTTTTCGAAGGAGCAAAATTTAAGTTATTTGCTGCCATTCGTTGCATTGTTGATGTAATAAAAGCAGGTTTACTAGATTTTTTTGTATCTTTGGAATCTACGCTTTCTAGTTTAAATGATTTTGATAGTTGACTTAATATTTCGTCCGCTTGAGCTTCTCCCTTAATTTCTATTTTTTTCCCACGATATTTTTCTAAATCTGCCGTAAAATCTTTAAAGTCTGCTTCAATTGTCCAATATTCTTCTGGTTTAAAACTTAAAATTTCTCTTTCTCTGTCCACAATTAATTTTAAAGCAACACTCTGTACTCTACCAGCACTTTTTCCACCTGTTTTTGCTTGCATTAATTTGCTTAAGCGAAATCCAATTATTCGATCAAGAATTCTTCTTGTTTCTTGGCTTTTAACAAGGTTATTATCTATTTTTCTAGTTTCATTAAAAGCATTTTGAACGACACTTTTAGTAATTTCATTAAATGTTACACGTTCATATTTTGATTCTTCAATATCTAACGCTTCTTTTAAATGCCAACTAATTGCTTCTCCTTCTCGGTCTGGATCGGTAGCTAGATAGACGAAACTTGAATCTTTTACATCTTTTTTTAATTCGTTAATCATTTTCTTTTTCCCTTTAATAGGAATGTAATTTGGTTCAAAATCATTTTCGATGTCTACTCCTAAGCCGAATTTTCCTGAAGTTGCAAGGTCTCTAATATGTCCTTTAGAGGAAACTACTTTGTAATCCTTTCCAAGGTAAGCTCCAATGGGTTTA
>CAOWNX010000021.1 GCA_948552115.1 uncultured Bacilli bacterium | reverse complement strand
CTCCTTTATCACATAATATACTTTCAATGGCATACCCACTATCACGATCTGGAAAATTCGTTGTACTACTTCCATCGATCGTAAGTCCAATCAAAGAAGAATCCATATCTTTCTCACTCACTTCAAACTCATAATACTTGATATTAAAAAAAAGAAATGCAAAAATTACAAATGCAAAAACAAAGAATAATTTTTTACTCATAAGAAAATAACTCCTTTATTCTACTATAGAAGTTCTTACTCACTATTCTTGTTTCTTAACACCAAAAAACACTTGACACAATAAATGTTAACTACTTTACTTAAATGTATGTTTTATTTTTATTTCAGGTTATAATAAGAATAAGAAACGAGGAATATTATGAAAGAGAATAAAACAAAAGAAATGGAAGAAGTCATAAAAAAAAGTAGACTTAACGACAATTTAATCATCATTCTACTTTCTATTATCTTAGTTATTGTTGCAATATTAGTATACGTGTGGATTTTCTAAATCCAACGAGAAATATAAATATTTCGAGTAGATTCTTCTTCATATTTTTCAAAAATGTGAATAATCCCCTCTACTACTGCTTTTAAAATATTAGAACATGTCCTCTTGACTTTCATACGGAAAATCTCCGTTTGCATTTCCTTACGGAACATATAATCATCAATATATTTTCCAAGTACACGATCAATCTCTTGTACTAACTTACGATTTTCCTCATCCATAATATTAGTCGAAAAAATAAACTTTTCATAAATAGATATCAATCGTTCTGTTACAATGTCCCCTTCATAAAAATCAAAATTCATAATACGGTCAAAATTTGGACAATAATTTAAGACCATTCGATTTGCATCCAATAGATTCACCATCCTCATGTATTACAAATATCATACCTTGAAAGATTTGATTTGTCAAAGAAAAATGGTATAATATCTCCAAGATAAGGAGATGTTTTTTATTGAACACAATCGTAAAAAGAAAAATCAAAAAAGAAGTTATCATTTATCTATTTGCAGGAATCGTTACCATTACTGTAATCAGTATATTAGCTATAAATTATGTTAACGATTATCGTTATCGTCAAACACAAGAATATAAACTTCTGGAGCATGGATATTCAAAAGAAGATACCAATGAATTCTTACACATACTAAACGAAGAGGAAATCGAAGAACTTTTAATAAAAGAAAAAAATGATAGTATACTAAAATTTATCAAAGAAAAATACTACATAAAAAAGAATTTAGATACTTACTTAGAATTTGAAAAAGAGAATCCAGAATTCAGTTCTTATGACATTATAGCAATGGTAAATGTTCATGCAAATCAAGAATGGTATGAAAAAACAGAAAAATCCAATACAGAACTTGGAAATGTTTTACTAGTAAATAAATATTACCAGTTAAATGAAAACTACACTCCAGAAAACTTAACAACAGTTAGCAATTGGTATTGTTATGGAACACAACAAATGGTAAAAGAGGCTTATGATGCTTTTATCAATATGTATAACAAAGCATTAGAAAGTAATATCAAATTAATTATAAATTCTAGCTATCGTTCCTACCAAGACCAAGAAGAAACATACAATCAATTAAAAAGAACTTATGGGACAGAACGTGCTGAAAAACAAGCGGCCAGACCAGGACACTCCGAACACGAAACAGGTCTATCATTCGATGTATTTACCAAAAATAATACAACAACCGAAGATTTTAAAAACAGTGATGCTTACTTATGGTTAAAAGAAAATGCACACAAATATGGATTCATTGAACGATACCCAGAAGGAAAAGAAAATATTACTGGTTATGCCTTCGAATCTTGGCACTGGCGTTATGTCGGAATAGAAGTTGCAACCAAAATATATGAAGAACAAATTACATTCGATGAATACTACGCTTACTATATTGAGAATCAACAATGATTCTTTTTTAATTCCAACGATAATGTCCGATAATTTCATAACGATGAAGAGAATCTTCTTCATAAACTGGTTGACCAAAAAGCAATTGTCAATAAAGGTGGAACACTAAGACTTGGAAACACCACAATATCTCCACCTTGCCACTGTGAAATATCAGAAATATCAGTTGTTAAAACTTTTGCATGATGTAAGAAAAAAACATTTAAATTTCGCACACGTCGAAAATCAATATTTTTATCTCCCACATCATCCCCATAATCTTGAGGATAATCCATATATCTTGCGAAACCAAGGCCATCAAATTATGAAAGAAGCCAAAAACGCATAACTTACTACATCTTTACAAACGCCATATTCATCATTTGGAAATCCAGAAGCATAATACTTACTTTGATACTTTGGTTTTGATTTTACATACGCTCTAGCACCCATTAAAATATCAGTTTGATTATCCTCTCCATCCTGATCAAAATCTACCTCACTAACATAACCGAATATTCCAAAATCTGCATTCGAATAACTTCTTTTCGGTATCAAGTGAAAATAAGATAACACAAAATACCACAAATGAAGAAAAATAAAAAAGAAAAGAATAATAATTCGTTTCATCATCGACCTTGCTTTGAAGAACTTGGATTGGTATATAAAGAAATATAATGAGAATTATGTTTCAACAAATCCTCATGAGTACCCCTACCCACTACTTTACCTTGATCCATCACCACAATATGATCTGCCAAACTCATCACATCTTCCAGAAGTTCTTTCATTTGATTTACAAACACCGTATCCAGAGAACTCGTCACTTCATCAAAAATCAAAATTTCTGCCTTAGAAAGTAGAGTTCTTGCAATCGCGAATAATTGACGTTGTCCTCCTGAAAAATTCGTTGCATTTTCCAAAATAATCGTATTGTATCCTTTCGGCAAACTCATAATATAATCATGGATTCCCACCCTTTTACAAGCTGCAATTTGACGTTCCACATTCGAATCAATCAAATTCAAATTTTGACGAATACTCATAGAAAACAAAAATGGTGCTTGGTTCACTCCAACTACATTACTAGAATAAATCCGCTTCGAATAATGATAAATACTATCTTGATCTACAAAAATACTACCCGAATCCACTTTATAATTGCGTAATAACAAATTCATAATCGTTGTTTTTCCAGAACCACTACGTCCTACAATAGCTGTAATTTCATTTGGTTTTGCTTGTAAAGTAACATCATAAATAGCGCCCTTATTTTTCGTTGGATACTGGAAAGATACATGAGAAAACGAGACATTACCACAAATCAAATCCGTTTCATTATTCCCATACAAATACTTCTCCTTACTAGAATAATGAAGTAATCTTCGAACACGATAAATAGAAACTGACCACTCTCTCAAATCTCTCGAATACTCCATTAAATCCTCAGAATCTTCCATAATAATTTCATAATAAGAAACAAACAAAATCAACGTACTCACAAGCATTTTTTGTTTCAAAGTAAGATATCCTAAAATCAAATAAATAAAAACTTTTCCCATATGAATTACAAAAGGAAGCAAACTATCTCGAACATCACAATAATTTTTTTTCTTTTGATATTGCTCACTCCACTTATTCGCTAATACAAAAAAATTTTTTTTCATTTTATCATACAAATGAAACATCTTAATTTCTTTGAATCCTCCTAAAATATCCGATAATTGATTCGTTAATTTATCTCGATACCGCTGCTGACCCATGTAATATTTGATACTACTTACATTAAAATAATCATATAACTTCAAATACAAGCTGACAAACAATAAAACTAAAACTCCAACCCAAATATTAGTTTTCAAAAACAAAAAAATCATCAAAAATAATTTAACAGCTACTACAAGAACTTCACAAATATTATCAATCATTTCAGATAAATTAGCAACATCCGAATTAATCGTATTCAAAATTTCTCCCTTAGAAATAGAATCGGAAAAAGAAATATCATAAGTAAATACTTGATCAATAATTTTTTCTCTCAAATTCGGATAGCTATATCGAAAATTATTCGTATACGAAACATAATTTAAATACCAAGAAAAATTATACGCAACATAACTAAGAAAAAGATAAAAAATATTATAATACATTCCACTTGCATTACCTTCTGTAACATAAAAAACGATATTAGAAACAAAAAAAGGAAGTAAAAAATCAAAAAAATGTCCTAAAATACTCCCCAAAAATAAAAAGAAAATCCAAACCTTATGGCCTTTTACCAATTGAAAAAAATCACGAATAATTTTGAAATTCTCTACAATCATACTTCCACCTTGAGTAAATTATATCACAAATAAATCAATAAATAATTTCTATATTCACTTCTTCTAAGCATTGTGTATAACATTTGACATCATCACTATAATCGAAAAAATATGATGTAGACTTAATATGTATTAAATCAAAAGAATCAAATATTTTCTGCTTAAAATCCTGAATTGCCTTACTCGCATCAGAAAAATGTAAAAAAAAGAAGAATACTTCTGAAATAATTCTTATACATCTTATTTAACATTTCATCATTCAGCACAGAAACACGATAATATACTAATATCACGATAATTTTGAATTTCATATTCTAACTCTTCTAAAACATTCATAATATTCTTCCGATATTTTTATGGAATCAACATCCGTGTTGTCCCTTGCATAGAATCTGTATAATGAAAAACATCCTGAATAGATATTTCTTCAAAAATAAATTTTTCTCTATCTTGATGCAATACATAGTAAACTCCTTCGCTTGGAACTAACCAAGAATATATCGTTGCAAATTCCCAATCATCAATTGTTTTTATAGAAAATAAAGGGGAAATAACCACATTACTGCAATCGAATCCAAAGATATTTTTTAAAAGATAATTAACACATTGAAATGCATCAGAAAAAGTAGAAAAAGAAAAACGTTTAAAAATAGTTTGTAATAATTTCATGCGATACAATAAAAATTCATAAGCAGAAAAAGAATGAAATGGTAAAAGAAATTTCTTCAATTCCTGATAAACTTCTTGCTTTAAATCTTTATCATAATATCTCGTTGTTATATATTGAATACTTTGATCAATTTCTTTTAAACGATTACAGAAACAAGTATTATTATGAGATTCTGCAGAAGGATGATATCCATATGTAGTCATTTTTAATTTTGCACGAAATAAATCGTAATATTCTGTAGAATCTAATCGCATTTCTTGTTTATTAATAAAAACAATACCATAAACATGAGGTCCATTAGAAAAGTTGAGGGATAAATTCAAGAGTTCTTTAAAAATTGTAAAAAGCACAGAAGAAATATGAGTTCTACAAATAACCAAATTTGTTTGCAAATCTTCCAAAGAAATTGACGCATTTCGAATTTTTTCACGGAACTCTATTCCATTCGGAATTTGATCCCAAAATAAATATCGTTGATCATAAGAAAAAAGTTGACAACTTCTAAGATACAAATACCTTGATTTTTCTTCTAAAGTCCAATTTTTATCTTTTAACTCATTATTTAACAAAGATAAAACATTCATAAATTCACCTAACAAGTGCCTATTATAACACAAACTACAAAAAAAGAGTTCAGAAAACTCTCATTAGAAAGATTTAGATAAAGAAATTATAAATGGTGTTCGAGAAGGGATTTGAACCCATGACCTTTTGCTCCGGAGGCAAACGCTCTATCCAACTGAGCTACTCGAACACAGCCCTATTATATCACAAATTAAGAATCTAATGTAGATAAAACTCCTTTTACTAACATTCCACGTACTGGATTTCTTTTTGGAATTTCATGACAAACCAATTTTTTTACCTGATAATTTGAAATATCTAAATTCTTATAAGTTTCACACATCGTATGACGATAAACTAAAATTTGCTCTTCTACCGCAGTCGTCAAATCATCCAAAATACTCACTTGATCTTTTAATCGTTTCAAAATCCACTCCCTTTGCTTCTCACTTTGATTAGCTAAAAGCATATTACTTCGATTTAAAAAAATAGTACGTAACACCGAAATAGAATGTCCAGTTTGTTTCTGTAATTTTAACAAATTTCCATTACATTGATGAAACAAAGAAAACAAAAATTCCAAATAATTTTTTCTCTCAGTTGGATATTGACAATTATATAAATTTTGCATCGCTAATATTCGATTTAAATAATGATTTGCTTCTTCTGTCAAAACATCTCTCAAAAAAGGAGCAGATAAATATGCTAATAAAGAATCAATAGAAATGTTTTCTAACTTGGAAATTAATTCTAAATTTCCTTGATACAAATAACACATGCGTAACAACTTTAAAGACATAACTTCCATAGAAGTAAACTTTCGATTTAAAAAAGAATTTTTTAACAAAACACGCAATTGAATCCCAATCGAATCCAATCCATATAAATTATTATTATGTAAAGAAAAACGTTTCATTTCTTCCTTATGGTGTTTTAATTCTTCTAAAACATCTGTCCCAAAATAATAATCTATGCTAGAATAATCTACTAAAATTTTTTGAATATATTGAGGAGAATAAGAAAGAACATTTGATAAGCCAATATAAGAATACTGATTTGATAAATAGCTCTCTAAAATAATACGTAATTTCTGATACCTTTTATTTTCTTTTTTATCCAAAAAAATCACCCACAAATTTTTGTGAATATTTTAATGTTACAAATTAAAAAAGTCAAGCGAAAATAACTTTATAGATTTGGTATCTTTTTTCGTAAATATCCCCAATAAACACCTTCATTATCTTGACATTTAATATAATCAGAATAATAGTCTTCATAACATTTTATTAAATTTTCAGGACTCATAGAAATAGAATCTAAATACAATTTGCGAGCAGAATCTTGAAGTTCTGAATAATAAGTAAGAAAATTATCTGGATGAGCTTGATGAAAACTTTGAATTTCACGAGAATATAACTCTTCCCACCCATTTTCATAAAAAGAAACTTTTTGATACACACGAATTGCAGATGAAATTTCAAATAATCGTTTGCGATAAATCAAAATACATTTTTTTAAATTCACATCATCAAAAATAGAATCGTACCATGCTTCCAAAGAGCGAAATGTTTTAAAACTTTTTATCGTATCTCGAAAAAGAAATAGTTTTTTAGAACAATCATACGGAAAAATATAAGAATTTAATAAAGCCAATTCTGCTAATTCTTCCAATGAGATATCAGGACGTTTTTTCAACATCATGACGCAATATTTATAATCTAACTGAAATTTCAAGCAAAATGCTTTTAACGAAATTCCATAAAACGTATAATTTAATCGTTTAATAGTAGGACTCGAATAAACATACCGTTGATATACTTTCGAAAAAGATTCTTCTGGATGAGCATTCAAAAGGGATACAAATTTATCATAATCGATAAAATTCATCACACAAAATTGTTTCAAAGTACGATACTTCATCGGCATTCCACGTTCAATCATATGTTTTGTTACAGCTTCATTCCGATTTCTTTGAAGAATATTCTCTGGTTTTTTTTGATTCATAATTAAACATTTCCAAAAAGACAAACCAATACTTTTTCCATTTATTCTTTGATAGATATAACTTCTAAAAGGGATTCCTTTTTCTTGCAATACCTCAATAACCAAAACTTCTTTTCCTTCAAAATAAACTTTTTCTTCTTCATAATTCATAATAATCACAGTAAATAGAGTACCAAAAGAAAAAAAATAGTCAAGAAAAACTTGACTAAAATAAATGTAAAATATCTTGAAACGTGATATAAACCATAAGAAGCATGAGTAAAACAAATCCAACATTATTCATCGTATTCTCAAGCTTTGGATTAATTTTACTTCCCTTAATCTTTTCAATAATCATAAAGAAGATTCTTCCACCATCAAATGCAGGAAAAGGTAAAATATTTAAAAATCCAACATTAATACTTAAAAGAGCAATCAAATACATAATTTGACTAAGTCCATATTGAATGCTTTCTCCCACAACTTGATACATTCCAACAGGACCAGATAAAGCATTTAAAGAAAGATTACCTGTAAAAAGACCTCCAAGTGTAACAACCATACTTTGAACAATCGACCAAAACTTTTGCCATGCATATTTTAAACTTGCCAAAAATCCTGTCTCAGAAGGTGCTGCAATTTGAAAACCAAACATTCTTCTTTCCTCTCCATCTTCCTCTACCACCTTTGGAGTAACTGAAATTGTTTGCTCCTTACCATCACGCAAAATTGTAAAATCATAAACATCCCGCTCATAATAAAGATAAATCTGTGCAACATCCCAAGAATGAACTTTTTTTCCATTGATAGAAACAATTTTATCTCCAGAACGTAACCCAGCTTCCATCGCAGCAGAACCTTCAAGTACAGTACCAAGCTTTGGTGTAATTGGAGTTGGATTCCAAATCATAGCAATAAAAAATAAAAAAACAAAAGCCATTACAAAATTATTAAACACACCTGCAGACAAAATCATAAATCGTTGCCAAGCTTTTTTATTACATAAAAATTTTTCTGGTTTAATTTTTCCATCGTCCTCATAAACTTCTCCAGCCATCGAAACAAACCCACCAATTGGAAATGCTCGAATATTATAATCAATCTTATCTTTTCCTTTATGAGTATGAATGATCGGACCCATACCAATCGAAAATTCATAAATATGAACTCCAGATTTCTTAGCCGTAATAAAATGTCCAAACTCATGAACCAAAATAATAATTCCTAAAATAAAAATTAATAAAAGTAAAGTTACAAACCACATAAAAATTCCTCCTATAAAAATGCAAAAAACATCATAAATGCAAAAGAAACAAAAATCATACTATCAAAACGATCTAAAATTCCACCATGACCAGGAATTAAATTAGAAAAATCTTTTTGATTACTTTCTCGTTTCATCTTACTAAAAAACAAATCCCCCATTTGACTAACTATCGATAAAACAATTGTAATACAGACAACCAAAAACGTTAACTTTCCACAAAAAATACCATAAAATGTAGCATCAATCATTGTTGCACTTAATGTTCCTAAAATACTTCCTTC